>NZ_JASJFG010000848.1:0-1598 GCF_030065375.1 Microcystis sp. M49636_WE2
TAACTTGGTAAATAACTCTCTAAGTCGTTATGACACTCGACATTTAGTTATGTTTAGTGGCAAAGGAGGAGTGGGAAAAACCACCCTTTCCTGTGGATTTGCTCGCCGTTGGGCTAAATTATTTCCCGAGGAACAAATCCTATTAATCTCAACCGATCCTGCTCATTCTTTAGGGGATGTATTGCAAACAGAAGTTAGCGATGAGGCATTACCTGTAAAAGACTTACCTAACTTAAAAGTTAGGGCATTAGATGCGGAAAAATTGCTCTTAGAATTTAAAGAAAAATACGGAAAATTTTTAGAAATTTTAGTAGAACGGGGCAGTTTTGTTGAAGGAGAAGACTTAACTCCCGTTTGGGATTTAGACTGGCCAGGTTTAGATGAAATCATGGGTCTATTAGAAATTCAACGATTACTAATAGAGAATGTTGTTGATCGAATTGTTGTTGATATGGCCCCCTCTGGTCATACCTTAAATTTATTGGAAATTAAAGACTTTTTAGAGATTATTCTCAATTCTTTAGAGTTGTTTCAAGAAAAACATCGTGTTATTTCGCAAACTTTTGCAAAAACCTACAATGCCGATGATGTGGATGGCTTTTTAGTCAAAACAAAATCAGAATTAACCGAAGGCAAACAACTCCTACAAAATAGGGATTTTACCCTTTGTTTAATTGTGGCAATTGCCGAACCGATGAGTTTATTAGAAACCGAACGATTACTCAATAGTTTGCATCACTTAAATATTCCCTGCGGCAGATTATTTATTAATCGCATTCTAACGGATCCTAATCAAAATTTAGATCGCTACAGTGAGCAACAGCAACTCCTCGATAAATTCCTAAAAATTCCAGGTCAAGAGACAATTTTCACCCTGCCCCAACAGGCAAAAGAACCTCTAGGAGGTGAAGCATTAGATCAGATCATGAGTCAAATTGAAATTATCGAAAAAGTAGAATTTATGGCCCCGCCTCCTATTCAATGGCCGCAAAAAATTCTGCCGAGTTTTAGTGATTTTATTGACGACAAACGCCAACTCATTATCATTGGTGGCAAGGGTGGAGTGGGAAAAACCACGGTTGCCGCGGCCATTGGTTGGGCGTTAGCTAATCGTCATCCCGATCAAAAAATTAGAATTATTTCTATTGATCCGGCTCATTCTTTGGGAGATGCCTTTGGGACAAAATTAGGACATCAATCCACACAATTAACTGCTAATTTAAGTGGTCAAGAAGTTGATGCTAATATCGTTTTAGAAAAATTTCGGGATGATTATTTATGGGAACTGGCAGAAATGATTAGTGGTGAAGGTAAGGAAGAAGGGAACATCAAACTAGCTTATACTCCAGAAGCTTGGCGACAAATTGTCGCTCAATCTCTGCCAGGAATTGATGAAATGTTGTCCCTAGTAAAAGTAATGGAGTTATTAGACCAGAAACAACAAGATTTGATTATTTTAGATACGGCTCCTACCGGTCATCTCCTGCGATTTTTGGAAATGCCAACGGCTTTAGGAGATTGGTTAAGTTGGATTTTTAAGCTTTGGATGAAGTATCAAGATGTCTTAGGGCGTGTAGATTTAATGGGACGATTGCGAA
>NZ_JASJFG010000637.1:0-3636 GCF_030065375.1 Microcystis sp. M49636_WE2
AAGGGGATAGAATCGACAGTAACGGGGATAATACTGGCGGCGCGACCGTAAAACTCTTGAAAACGGGAGACAATCGCCGCAAATCGCTTACAATCACTACTATCATCCAGATAATAGACAATAATAGCCGGAATTTTCCGTTGAAAAGTTTCCGCTAAATTTAAACGCGGTGGTACGAGGGAACCATTACCCGCATAGACCACAAAAATATTACCATCGAGGCGATCGTCATCGATCCCCGCGTAGGCGCTAGGGGTTAGCCAAGGAGACAAACTCGTCAGGGCCATAATAAGAAAGACAAGACAGATCCGAAGACGCAGGCGATAACGAGATTTCATGATCAACAGAGTTAGAATATTAAGACAATTTTTCGGTAAAAAATCTTGTGACCTTCGAGCGCGATAATTCCCAAACCACCTCGCGAGTCATTGCCGCTAACTCGCGCTTTGCCAATACCTATTATGCCATTCTAGGACTACATCCGAGTGCCTCGGTGATCGAAGTGCGACGCGCCTATCGGGAACTTAGCAAACGATACCACCCCGATACTACCGAACTCAGCCCCGAAGTGGCAACGGTTAAATTCCAGCGTCTTAACGAAGCTTATGCCACCCTGAGTAATCCTGATCGCCGTTCCCTGTATGATTTACAGATAGGTTACTCCCGCTGGAATGTCATCCAAACCATCCCCGATAGCGATGAACCTATAGCTAATCGTAGCGCCTATCTCGATCCGACCGATCGTCCCCTATCTTCGGGAGAAATTTTTGCTTTGTTTATCTTGGCACTCACCCTGCTCGGCTGCTTGTTACTAGCGGTGATTATTGCTATGCTTCGAGGAGAGAATGCCGTCACTGTAGCCCAATTATTTTTGATTTAGATGCGATGAAGATTCCCACTGCCGATACTCCCCTCTATAATCATCCCTTACCGGCGATCGAAGCATGGCTAGTTAAGTTAGGTTGGCGGAAAAATACCGAGAATGTCCACTGATGGACTGTGGAAAAACCGACATGGAAAGCGGAAATCTGCCTCGAAATTGAAGAAATCACCGTTCGTTACTTTCGGGCAGCCAATGACGGCAGTGACATCAATCGCGCTTTTAAATACTCCCTTAGTCGCCAAGATATCGAATCGGCGGTTTTTTCTGGTCCCTAATCAATAGTCCAACTTTTGACTAAAAAGTGCCAGCGATTGGAGCGATCGGGGGGAGAATTCAGGGACTTTTTCCCTGAAAATTGGCTAATTGACCACCTGAAAATCGGTAAAACCCCACACCCTACACCCCACACCCTACCCCGTTAAGACAGCACCGGAGTTGGTAGCAGGGAGAGCTAGTCCGAGCATTTGTACTAAATTTTCCGAGGCACGCTGTCAATCCAGTACACTTGTTCAGTTTGCAATCAAAGCTCCCCCACAACTGGAACCGCTGCCAGCAGTGCAACCGTAGCAATAGGAAGCGGTTTGTACCTCTGCAATTACATCTAAACTACCCGCTTGTAATAAATCCGGCAGGGTTAATTTTTGGCCTTGACTGGTGCAAGCGGCCAAATCCTCCATCTGATTAAAATCGCAGTCATAGATATTACCCAAATAATCGATCGAAAGCTGATTACGACACATCAAATGTTCGACAGTATCGCCATTAAAATGGTCTTCGAGGAATTGAAGATAGGGTTGATGGAGTTGCCGGTGTTCCAGATGGAAGCGCATCCTTCCAACGGGTAGGTTAGTGATAGTAAACAGATTGTTAAAAGAAATATTAAAATGTTCTTGCAAGAACTTTTTGTAATCCCGTGTCAGGGATACCTGATCCGGTGTGAGAGAAAAATTATCTGACTTAGGAATCTGGGGATTATAGACTAAATCCACAATCAAATTCGGCTCTTGAGCGTAGCCGAGACGGTTCAACCATTGTAAAGCAGCAATCGATCGATCATAGACTCCCAGACCGCGCATTTTATCCACATTATCGGCAAGATAACAGGGTAAAGAAGCCACCACCCGCAGCTGATGGCCCGCGCAATATTCAGGAATATCAGTAAATCCTTTCTCGAAATAAATAGTTAAATTCGAGCGCACAATTACCTGTTTCCCAGCTTTTCTAGAGATTTCCACAATTGGCTTAAAACCGTAGAGCATTTCTGGAGCGCCGCCGGTCAGATCGACGGTTTTAATTTGGGGAAATCTTGCGATCAGTTCGATAATTTGTTCGCACACTTCTGGAGTCATTTCTTCGGAGCGAACTGGACTTGCTTCCACATGACAATGGCTACAAGCAAGGTTACATTTTTTTCCCAAATTAATTTGCAGAACCGAGATTTTTTGCTTAGTTAAAGGAGTTTTTATTTTCTCAACAAAAGGGGTCATGGGAGAGTAAACAGTAATCAGTAAACAGTGAACAGTAAACAGTGACCAATCACTAATCAATGATAACTGATAATGGATGAGTTTTTTGTCAATGGGTAACTCCTAACTCAGATAAACTTGATTTTTCTCTTAGTTGCCAGGGGATAGATCAGAAAGATTAGCTGATTTTTCTTGCCAATCTTGACCAATTTTAATCGTCACATCAGAAGCGAGATTTCCCGTACTTTCCACCAAAACTTCCCCGACACCAAGGCTATTATGCAGGGCAGCAGCCAGGGAATCATCCCCTTTTTGAGCAATAATTTTGGTAGTTTCTAGAATTGGCGATGAAGACTTAGAGACAAAAACATTTTCATAACCAAACGAGCGCAGATATCTGACTAGAGTTTGCACCGCTTCTGGATTATCGATGCTATCTTCCACAGCTATGCGAGTCGGTTGCGTGGTTTCTTCGATGTCAGCGATAAAAGAGCCGTGGTTAAAATGTTGAGCCACTAGCTCTTGAATTTTACTTTGATTGGGCAACCAATAACTGATCCCTTGCCGACCATCACCATTAAAGTCTCCGGGTAGCAGTAGCATCTGCACATCAGCGCGCTGAGTTTTGGATGCAAAACCAGCTAGGGCGAGTAACTCCTCTAAACTGAGATTAGTATCGATATGGGTGCGGATAACCTCGATAATATCGGGAATTTTCAGTAAAGTTGCTGGTTTTAGGGTTTGTTCTACTAAGGACCGCATTAATTGCTGTTGTCGTTGGATACGACCGATATCGCCGTTAGCATCGTAACGAAAACGGGCAAACTGGAGG
This sequence comes from Microcystis sp. M49636_WE2, assembly GCF_030065375.1. Taxonomy (NCBI): domain Bacteria; kingdom Bacillati; phylum Cyanobacteriota; class Cyanophyceae; order Chroococcales; family Microcystaceae; genus Microcystis; species Microcystis sp. M49636_WE2. Next base: position 3,182 of record NZ_JASJFG010000637.1, read on the forward strand.
AATTTCTCGCCGTTGAGGTGTTGTTCCCCTTTTTTCAGGTCAATGTAGAGGTGTTGACTAAAATCTTGATACTTCATGTCTTTGGGAACATATACCGTCACCCCCCCCAAAGCATCAATTAATTTTTCCACACCCTGCACATTAATGCGAACATAGCGATCGATAGCCACTCCGTCCAAAAGATGACTAACCGTTTCCGCCGTTAAAGCCGGTCCACCGAGGGCGTTAGCTTCATTGATTTTTTTCTCCCCGTAACCCTCGATATCGGCGCGGGTATCCCGGGGGATGGAAAGCATGGTTAACTTCTGTCTTTGGGGGTCAAAACGCAGTAACAGCATGGTATCGGTTAAACCATCCAAGGAATTAACCGGGGCATGATAACCCAGATCTGGGGTTTGTGCCTCCTTGACATCGGATGTCAACACTTTCGCGCCAACTACCAGAATATTAACGGG
>NZ_JASJFG010000174.1:0-5142 GCF_030065375.1 Microcystis sp. M49636_WE2
GTTTCCGATAGTAAGCGTGATTTTTATACTCGCCACACCCGCCCCATCAATTCGGTGTATCGGCGCGTGGTTGAGGAATTATTAGTCGAGATGCACCTGCTCTCCGTTAATGTAGATTTCCATTATGATCCAATTTATGCCCTTGGTGTGGTTACTTCTTTCGAGAAGTTCATGGAAGGCTATCGTCCGGGGGAGGATAAACCGAATATTTTTAATGCTTTGTGCCAAGCGGTTAACGGTAATCCCGAAGTCTATCGTCGTGATGCCGAAAATATGATCGCTATTGCCAAAGAAACTAATATTGATTCCTTGCTTTCCCAACTGCAAAACCCTGCCCTAGGTGGTAACAATCAGTTGTCTGATAGTTTAGTTTCGGTTATCAACGCGCCTAAGTTTAAGTATAGTCGCCTGTTTGCCATCGGTCTCTATACAATTTTAGCCGAAGCACAACCGGACATGATCAAGGAAAAAGAAAAACGCGAACAAATTTTGCAAAAGTTCTCAGAAATTCTGCATCTCTCCAGCGAGAAACTGCAAAAAGACCTCGATGTTTATCGCGGTAATCTTGATAAAATGGATCAGCTGCTCAAGGTGATCGAAGATGCCCTAGAAGCAGAAAAGAAAAAACGTCAACAAAAAGAACAGGAAAAACAAACCACCCCGCAATAAAGGCTCTCAACCCGGAATTACCGCGTGCAGACAAGGGAATAGGGAACAGAAAAAGGATTAAATCGGCTCTCTTTCTTTACTGTTCCTTCTGACCTCGTTCTACAATTAGGATCGGCAACCCTTAATATTTATCTCCCGTGACTAACTCCTCCATCACCGCACCCGTAACCGATATTTTGGCAAAAGCGCGGTCAGGGGCAAATTTATCGGCAAAAGAAGCGATTATCTTGCTAGAAACTACCGATAACCGTTTAATTGCCCAGATTCGGGAAACGGCCGACTTTTTGCGTCGTCAACAGGCGGGAGATACCGTCACCTACGTTATCAATCGCAACATTAATTTTAGTAACATTTGTGAGCAGCATTGCAGTTTTTGTGCATTCAGACGCGATGAAAACGAAGAGGGGGCCTTCTGGCTTAATTTAGAGGAAATTATCGCTAAAGCGGCGGATGCTGTCCGTCGTGGGGCCACAGAAATTTGTATGCAGGGAGGATTAAACCCAAAAGCCAAGATTAAGGGCAATTCCTTAGACTATTACCTGGAAATTGTTAAAAACCTGAAACAAGCTTTTCCTAACCTGCATTTACACGCTTTTTCGCCCCAAGAAGTCCAATTTATCGCTAGAGAAGACGGTTTAAGTTACGAAAAAGTTATCGCTTCCCTGCAAGAAGCAGGAGTGAATTCTCTACCGGGGACAGCTGCCGAGGTGTTGGTGGATGAGGTAAGACGGGTAATTTGTCCAGAAAAAATCGATGCCGCCACTTGGTTAGAAATAGTCGGTACTGCCCATCGCTTGGGGTTATATACCACCAGTACCATGCTCTGCGGTCATATTGAAACCCCTAGCCAACAGGTGCAGCACCTTGAAAAAATTAGAAAACAGCAAGAAATCGCCCTAGAAAATAATTATCCAGCTAAAATCACCGAATTTATTTTATTGCCTTTTGTGGGACAATCGGCCCCCAAACCCCTGAGAAATCGAGTCGGACGGGATCAACCAATTTTAGCCGATACATTAAAATTAACAGCAGTGGCGCGGATTTATTTGGGCAATAGCATTAAAAATCATCAACCCAGTTGGGTAAAATTGGGCTTACAGGGGGCGACAGAAGCTTTAAACTGGGGTTGCAACGATCTCGGTGGCACTCTCATGGAAGAACATATTACCACTATGGCCGGGGCCCTGGGCGGTACTTGTTTGACCGTCGAGGAGTTAGAAACGGCGATTAAATCCCTTGATCGCCCCGCCCGTCAACGGGATACAATCTATTAACTAGGGTTGGCTGAACTAACTTTAATCAAGCCCAACAATTTCCCCCTTACCGGCAATCACTTCGCCGATTTGGTAGGCATTAATCCCAGAGGATTGGAGTTGATTAATAGTCGATTGCGCCAGATCTGATGGGACAATGATCACAAAACCGATACCCATATTAAAAGTATTAAACATGGCTTCGGCATTAACCGAACCCATCTGGGCTAACCAGTGAAAAATCGGCAAAATTGGCCAACTTTCGCGGTAAATCTGCACGGAATGCCCTTTACCTAAGCAGCGGGGCAAATTTTCCGGGATGCCACCCCCAGTAATGTGGGCCATGGCGTGAATATCTAACCCAGAGCGCAGCAGTTCTAGCACAGGTTTAACATAAAGTCTAGTGGGAGTTAACAAAACTTCACCTAAGCTAGAGCCGGCCAAAATTTCGGGGCAATCTTGCCAATTTAAGCCCTGAGTCTCGATAATCTTGCGAACAAGACTAAAACCGTTACTGTGAACCCCACTACTGGCTAAACCAATAGCCACATCGCCGATTTGCACCTTACTGCCGTCGAGTAATTGACTTTTTTCGACAATACCGACGCAAAAACCCGCTAAATCGTACTCTCCGGCCGAATAAAACCCCGGCATCTCCGCCGTTTCCCCTCCCAAAAGAGTACAACCACTATCACGACAGGCCCTAGCGATTCCCGATACCACCGCCGCTAACTGTGACGCTTCCAGTTTACCAGTGGCGAGATAATCCAAGAAAAATAAAGGTTCGGCCCCAGAGGTTAAGACATCGTTGACGCACATGGCCACGAGGTCAATTCCCACCGTATCATGGCAATTGAGACTATGGGCAATTTTCAGCTTGGTTCCTACGCCATCAGTTCCCGATACTAACACCGGTTGCCGATAACCGGAAGGTAACTGAAAATAGCCGCCAAAACCGCCTAAACCGCCGATAACTTCAGGACGGAAGGTACTTTCCACATTTTGGCGAATTTTGTCGACAAAAGCGCGTCCCGCTTCCACATCCACGCCCGCTTCTTTATAATCCATGCCCAATTGACCGATTGTATCTCTCAAATTTTACCCAGATTTCGGTCGCACTCGCTCCCTTTTCCAGCTAAACCTAACAACAATTTTTGATTTTTACAAGAGGTCTAATCTTCTTGGGGATATTTTTCCCAAAGATCCGTGATTTGGCGAAGACTTTGGAAGTTGCCATTACCGAGGATCAAATGATCTAGGAGAGGAATGGCTAGATAGGTAGCTCCCTGTAATAATTGTTCTGTGAGTAGAATATCGTCTTGACTAGGCACAAGTGACCCGGTGGGGTGATTATGGGCGATAATCAACTTAGTAGCTGATTGTTTAACCACTTCTCGAAAGATTTCTCGCGGATGTACCAGTGTTTCCGTGGCTGTGCCGATAGTAATCACTTTGAGTGCGATTAACTGATTTTTGACATCGAGTAAAATAACGGCGAAACGTTCCTGAGACTGATACATTAGTTCGTGTCCAAGGATAGCGGCAGCGGTATCGGGACTATCGATAACCATTTTTTCCGTCGGTCGTCGTTGAAAAGCCCGTTTTCCCAATTCGATCGCCGCTAGAATAGTAGTAGCCTTAGCCGGTCCAATGCCATGAATAGCGGTTAATTCTTGGGGCTGAATATCCCTCAAAACGTCCAAAGGATCCCGGCGATATTTGCTCAATTCGTTGAGAATATGCTGTCCTAAACCCACCGCCGAGAGTTTCCCCTTACCTTGACCTGTAGCCAGTAAAATCGCTAATAATTCGGCGTTACTGAGGTTTTTCGCCCCGACACTGATTAAACGTTCCCTTGGTCTTTCACTGACAGGAATATCGGCAATTCTTAAGCTGTAGGTCATGGAAGTGGCAAGCTACCGCGATAAAATTCCATCATAATCGCAATTTTAGTCAGCGCCTAGAGGGATTTGGCCGGTAAATCAAGGGGAAAAACTCTCCTTACTGATAGCGAATTCCCGCATCTTCGAGGCGCTGTAAAGCTTCCCCTAATCGCGGGATATCGGCGATTAAACTGACGCGCACATAACCTTCCCCTCCCTCCCCAAAAGCATTGCCCGGAGTGACAACGACACCAGTTTTTTGCAGGACACTGAGGGCGAAATCCGTCGAAGTCATGCCGATGCTACAGGGAACCCAGAGATACATTGTCGCCTTAGAGGAGGGAATATCCCAACCTAATTGCCCCAAACCTGTGATTAAAAAATCTCGTCGCTGCCGGTATCTTTCCTGTACTTGTTTGACGTATTCATCTGGCAGTTGTAGGGCGGTTTCGGCCGCTTTTTGGATGACGGAAAAGATACCATAATCGAGATTGGTTTTCAGGGTGCGTAACCCTTGAATAATATCGGAATTGCCCACGACAAAACCGACGCGCCACCCAGCCATATTATAGGTTTTCGAGAGGGTATGAAATTCGACACTAATCTCTTTTGCCCCCGGAATTTCTAATAAACTGGTGGGCTGATAACCATCAAAACTTAATTCAGCATAACAGAGATCGTGGACGAGCATAATCTCATATTGCCGGGCCCAAGCAACGATTTTTTCAAAAAATTCCCGAGGGGCAACGGCGGCGGTGGGGTTACTGGGATAGTTAAAATAGAGGATTTTCGCCCGTTTAGCCACATCTTCGGGGATAGAATCGATATCTATCAGCCAATCCTGTTCCGCTTTTAAAATGATCGGGTATAGTGTCGCCCCGGCAATCAAGGGACCGCGAAAATGGGCGGGATAGGCGGGACTGGGAACTAAGACCACATCGCCGGGGTTAACATAAGCTAGGGCGAGGTGGGATAAGCCCTCTTTGGAACCGAGTAGGGGTAAAGCTTCGTTATCGGGATTGAGTTCCACACCATAACAGCGATAATACCATTTAGCGATCGCTTCTCGGAAACTGGCGGTTCCTTCAAAGGGTGGATAACCGTGAAATTGGGGGGTTTCAAAAGCTTGAATGGCCGCTTCGATAACTGGACGCGGGGCAGCACCGTCCGGGTTGCCCATGCCTAAATCGATTAAATCTAGTCCTTCTTTGCGGGCTAAGGCTTTTAATTCATCCAAGCGGGCGAAAACGTAGGGGGGTAAGGCACTTAATCGCTTGGCGCGGCTATTCGTCCAATCTACACTCATTACTTCTTGGCTTACTGATCGAGGTAATCTA
>NZ_JASJFG010000447.1:0-3440 GCF_030065375.1 Microcystis sp. M49636_WE2
CAGGAATTAGAACAGAAATTATCCCTCAAGGAACAATTATACGAAATAATGGCCGTGGCGGTGAGTTTTTATCAACACGCCCTTAGTCAACCTCAAGGGGAAAAAGCGTTAGATTATCTCAAGGTACAACGACAACTAACCCCAGAAACTATCGCTAATTTTCAACTGGGATATTCTCCCCAAGGTTGGGAAACTCTCTATCGTTATTTGGTGGAACAAAAGCGCTATCCTGTGGCTTTAGTGGAACAAGCAGGATTAATTAAAGCGCGTCAAAATGGTAGTGGTTATTACGATCAATTTCGCGATCGTTTAATGATTCCTATTTTTGATAGTCAAGGACGAGCGATCGCTTTTGGTAGTCGCACTTTAGGTAATGAACAACCAAAGTATCTAAATTCTCCCGATACTCCTCTATTTGAAAAGGGAAAAACTCTCTTTGCTCTCGATCGAGCTAAACAGGCAATTATTCAGCAAGATTTAGCGATAGTTGTCGAGGGTTATTTTGATGCGATCGCTCTCCATGCAGCCAGTATTAATAATGTGGTTGCCTGTTTAGGAACAGCTTTAAGTCAAGAGCAAATTAAGCTACTTTTGCGCTACAGTGAAAGTAAACAAATAATCTTTAATTTTGATGCCGATCAAGCGGGAATTAAAGCCACACAAAGGGCGATCGAGGAAATTAACTCCCTAGTTTATTCAGGACAAGTTAACCTAAAAATCCTCAATCTTCCCGAGGGTAAAGATGCCGATGAATTTCTTAAATCCCATACTGACGGGGTAAATAGTTATCGAGAATTAATCGAAAATTCTCCTTTTTGGATTGATTGGCAAATCTCGCAAATGTTGGTTAATAAAGATTTAAAACAGGGACTACATTTTCAACAAGTGTCTAGTAGTATGGTCAGTTTACTGCAAAAGTTAATCGACGGCAATCAACGCACTTTTTACCTAGATTATTGTGCTGAAATTTTGGCTCAAAAAGATGCCACTCGTTTGCCATATATTTTTAAAAATCTCTCGAAGCAAGTTAATAAACCTCTGGGAAAATCCCCAGCAATTAAAAGGAAAAATATCCTAGATAAATCCGAAAAAAACGGCTCAGAAAAAGCCGAATGGTTACTATTACTAATCTATCTCCATTCTCCCGAATATCGGAGGCTCATTTGTGAACTTTTGGATGAAAAAGATTTAATTTTTAATCTCCCTGATTATCGTTGGTTATGGCAAGTAATTCTAGAGTTAGAAACCCAAATTACTAACCAAAGAGATTTGATGTCAGCTTTACAGAATCATTTATTGATAATCACCGCAGACAAAAATCGTGATTTTAATTCTTTATTTCACTTAAATGAACATACGAGTCAGCAAATTTTGCAGCCAGAAGAACAGATAAAAAATGCTATTATAGCTCTGGAAAAAATTAGTTTAATGGAATATCGTCGTTACTGTCAAGAACAATTAATTAATGCTCTCGACAGCAATCAACGGGAATTTTATCAGCAGGAATTCTATCAAACTGTTAATAAATTAATCGCAATTGATCCTCACTACCAACAAGCTTAATTCTCTGATTGATTAGAAACTAGACAGTTGTTCGGCAATAATAGATACTAACTTATCCACTGCTCCTGCTTGCCCACGCACTGCCCGCAATTTTTGCCGGATAGCCTCTAATTGTTCGGGATTTTCTAACCAAGATATAGCCAGATTTGCCACTTCTTCTGGTTGTAATTCCCCCAATAATTCCGGAACAATTTCTGCACCGGCCCAAATATTTGGCCAGGCATATAAACGCTTTTTCCGCAACATATAGAGATTAATTATCTTAGCAAATAAAGACCCCACCCCCGGCAGTTGGGCTAATAAACCGGGTAAACCGTCCCAAGTCCGCATCGCGTCTAGTTGCTGAGTCGGTAGTAAAATAATCATCGGGATTGCCAGCGCTCCTAATTCGGCAGTATTAGCACCCACCGTCGTTAAAGCTAAATGACAGCGAGAAAGCTGGTTATGGGCGGGAAAATCGGTAATTAGGTCAACTTTTACCCCCTTAGCTGTTTCTAGATAGGGTTTTTCACCGTTTTTTAATTTGGCAGCACTCCAACCGGTTTTAGTGATCATCGGATTATAGCTAGGATCGGCAAATTTCGCCAAATAAGCTAAATTTAGGGTAGGAGCGACGGGAATTAAGAATTTAGTCCGGGGATCCTGCGCGTGTATCTTTTCGGCAATAGCTAGGGTTAGGGGTACACCCTGGGCTAATTTCGAGGGTTTGGAACCCGGGAGGAGTGCAATTAAGGTAGCATCATCCGGGGTGATAGCAGTGGGCAAATCTACCATTAAATCGCCGATAACAGTAAATTTATGCTGATATTGTTGGGGAACATTATTTAATACACTTGTATTCATCACGGCGAAGCGATCGATCCCCCGATACCAACGCGCTTCCCATTCCCCATAGATAATCGTGCGATAACCCAAACGTTTACCGATGGTGAGGGCAAAAAATTGATCGCCCCCTAAAAATAAAACGATGCCCTTGGAGTGCCAATCCCAATTATCGGCGGTTTTTCGCCAGAAAAGAAAATTAAAGAAGTTTTCTGGCGACTGGACTCGATCTACCTCTGGATATTTCCTAACTACTTCCGTTTCCGCCCCCATAGAATGAGTACAAGGGGAAAGAATCACCGAAATCCGCAACAGCGATCGATCTTCTGTTAAGTTTTGTCGCAATCTCTTGACAACTGGACGCACCCATGTAGATATTTCTCCAGGACCATTGGAGAGAATGAGAAGATCAACAGGAGAATCAAACATGATATGTGGTGAGGTAGGAAGTTTTCGTTTTGGGGAGACAGTATTCAGGAGTCAGGAGATAGGAGATGTGCTTTTATTTATTCTCCCCGTCTCCCCAATTCATAATTCATCATTCATCATTCATCATTCCCCACAACGCACAGGAAGTGGTTTCCCTGTTGCGGTGTTGCCTAGTTGCCATGGAATAAAGAACGAATCGCCTGATGTTTAGGGTGATCAAATTCTGGGGGAACCTTGCGGGTATCAGTAATCAACCAATCCAAGGCAGCCGCTTCCACATCGATCGCGGCGCCAGTTTTATCAACACAATAGCGCCCAAAGACCAACTTATCCACCAAACGCGCCCCTGAACCGAGGCGAGAATATTCAAAAATAACGCTATTATCCACCGTCGCGCCGCCACAAATCCAACAATTCGGGCCAATCATACTCGGACCGACAATTTTCGCCCCGTCTTCAATGCGCGTCATTGCCCCGATATACACAGGTCCGGTGATATCGACTTTATCCCAGTTTACCCCCACATTTAAGCCCGTGTAGATGCCCGGTTTGACTTCGATGCCGGGGATAGCAACATTTTTAATTTTCCTGGATAACACCCCGCGAATTGCCTGCCAGTAGTCGGG
>NZ_JASJFG010000008.1:0-4709 GCF_030065375.1 Microcystis sp. M49636_WE2
AGCGAAAAAAATCTATATAATTCTTAATAAACTATCTCAGGAAGCGCAAAAAGTTTTAATCTAGATGCTGATTAAATTTTTAAACATCTGGTTTTAAGACCGATCGCCTCCACGATTGGAGAACTCAGCACATCGTCAAGGGAGATAGTTAAAATCCAATGAGTCTTAAGGCAAGCGGTGGCAGCTCCTTAGCGCGTCCCCAACTCTATCAAACCGTCCCAGTATCTGCCATTACCCAAGCAGAACAACAAGACCGCTTTCTCGATAAACCCGAACTCAATGAACTGATCGCCTACTTCCAATCGGGGAGCAAGCGCTTAGATATTGCCCAAACGCTCACCCGGAACTCCGATCTGATCGTCTCGCGGGCAGCTAACCGGATTTTTACCGGCGGTTCACCCATGGCCTACCTAGAAAAACCCCCCGTGGAAGAAATGGCCCTGGTGGGTGCGGGTAAAGTTATCAACGTCCAGGAAGGGATGAAATTAGGAACCGTTACCTACGCGGAAAGCGGCTCCGGTGGCGGTGGTGGCTTCCTCGGTGGCTTAAAAGGGATTTTCGCCTCTAGCGGCCCGATTCCCCCCGGATTCCGACCGATTAACGTCTCTCGTTACGGTCCGAGCAATATGCAGAAGTCCCTCCGGGATTTATCCTGGTTCCTGCGTTACATTACATACGCGATCGTGGCTGGTGATACCAGTATCCTGATCGTTAATACTCGCGGTTTAAGGGAAGTTCTCGAAAATGCCTGTTCCATTGATGCCACCATCGTGGCCCTACAGGAAATGCGGTCCGCTTCGATCGAGTATTTCCAAAGAGACAAGGATGCGGCCACTTTAATCAGTGACTATTTCAATATCCTACTGGGGGAATTAAAAGCCCCCACCCCCTCTAATAAACTGCGTCAGCGTCCCAGTAGTGACCAACAGGGTTTAAGTCTTCCCCAAAGCTACTACAACGCCGCCGAAAAACGGCAAAAGTTTGTCATGAAAACCGGTTTATCAGAGTCGGAAAAATCTTCGATTATCAAGGCCGCCTACAGACAAATTTTTGAACGGGACATCACCCGCGCCTACAGTCAGTCCATTTCTGACCTAGAATCGAAGGTGAAAAACGGCGACATCTCGATGAAAGAATTCGTCCGTCGTCTCGGTAAATCGCCTCTCTACCGCAAACAGTTCTTTGAACCTTTTATCAATAGTCGCGCCCTAGAATTGGCTTTCCGTCATTTCCTCGGTCGCGGTCCTTCCTCCCGGGAAGAAGTGCAGAAATACTTCTCGATCGTCTCTAGCGGGGGTTTAGCGGCGTTAATCGATGCTTTAGTCGATTCTCAGGAATATTCCGACTATTTCGGCGAAGAAACCGTTCCCTATCTCCGGGGTTTGGGTGCAGAAGCACAGGAATGTCGTAACTGGGGGATGCAGATCGACCTGTTTAACTACAGCGCACCTTTCCGCAAAGTTCCCCAATTTATCACCACCTTTGCTAAATACGATCGCCCCTTACCGGATCAGCACGTTTACGGTTCCGGAAATGACCCCCTAGAAATCCAATTTGGGGCAATTTTCCCGAAAGAAACCCGCGAACCTAGTTCTAGTCCCGCTCCCTTCGGTAAAGATAGCAAACGTATCCTCATCCACCGCGGACCTGCTACTAATAACCAAAATAGCAACCCCGGCGCCCGAGGTGAATTCCCCGGTACTTTGGGACCGAAAGTTTTCCGTCTCAATAACGAGTTACCCGGTTCTAGTAATGGGGTGAGCGTTAAATTTGGCGAAAGTTCCACCCAAAGAGTGATTTTAGCGGCTTATCGTCAGGTTTTCGGTCGAATGCCCTACGAAGGTCAGCGTTTATCCGTGGCCGAGATTAAGCTAGAAAATGGCGATATTACTCTGCGCGAGTTTATCAAAACCCTAGCTAAATCCGAGGCTTTCCGGAAAATCTACTGGACTCCTCTCTATGTGGTGAAAGCGATCGAATATATTCACCGTCGTCTGCTCGGTCGTCCCACCTACGGTCGTCAGGAAATGAATCAATACTTCGATATCTGCTCGAAAAAAGGCTTCTATGCTTTAATCGATGCTCTGATCGATAGTCCTGAATATACGGAAGCTTTTGGCGAAGATACGGTTCCCTACGAGCGCTATCTAACTCCCCAAGGGATGCAGTTACGGATGGTGCGTTTGGGCAATCTCCGCGAAGATATCGGCCAAAGAGTTGATAAAGAGGAAACCCCGCGCTTTATTGAATTGGGTACACCTTCGGTCTCGATTCGCACTGAACCCGATATTCAATCTCGTGTCGGTCAAGGTGTCACGGTTCAACGGGAACAAACTAAGGTCTTTAAACTGTTAACTAATCTCGATAAAGTTGCCGTACAAAATACTGTTCGCGCCGCCTATCGTCAGATTTTTGAACGGGATCTCGAACCCTATATCATCAATGCCGAATTTACCGCTTTAGAGAGTAAATTAAGCAATGCTGAGATCACGGTGAAAGAGTTTATTGAGGGTTTAGGTGGTTCGGATCTTTACCTGAAAGAATTCTATGCTCCCTATCCGAATACGAAAGTAATTGAATTGGGAACCAAGCACTTCTTAGGTCGCGCTCCCTTGAATCAAAAAGAAATCCAGAAATATAACCAAATTCTGGCAACTAAGGGATTAAAGGCCTTTATTGGTGCCATGGTTAATAGCATGGAATACCTACAATTATTTGGTGAAGATACGGTTCCCTATCGTCGTTTCCCGACTCTACCGGCCGCGAATTTCCCCAATACGGAACGCTTATACAATAAGCTGACTAAACAGGATAGTGAACTGGTGGTTCCCAGTTTTAAACCGGTAGTTAAAGTCGGTGGCTAATTAGTCCTTGAAGTTAGTTAATTTAGCTCGTGTTCAACACGAGCTTTTTTTCAGGACAAATTACTGGCCAAAATTTATTAAGTAGGTAGGCGTTAAAAATTATCAGATGCCCCCCTTATCAAGGGGGGACTAAGGGGGGATCGGCACCCCCCTTATCAAGGGGGGACTAAGGGGGGATCGAACCTAAAATCCATTTTTAATTTAATTATAACCAGCTACTTATCGTCAATCAAGGGGATAACAATGAGCCAAATTAAAGTTAAAGACTTCGGTCCAATTAAGGCGGGTTTAGTAGAAAATGATGGTTTTATCGACGTTCGGAAAGTAACGATTTTTATCGGTAATCAAGGAACTGGAAAAAGTAGCATTGCTAAATTAATATCAACATTAAGCTGGTTGGAAAAAGCTCTATATCGTGGAGATTTAGAGGAAAAATATGTGACTAAATATAATCGTTTTGTTAAATCTTTTTGTCAATACCAAAATTTAACCAATTACTTTTTACCCGAAACCCAAATTGAATACAATGGAGATGTTTATCGAATTAGTTTTGAAAATGCTAAATTATCGATCGAGCGTACTGATAATTCAAAGTATCGAGTACCAAAAATTATGTATGTACCAGCAGAGCGAAACTTTTTGAGTGCAGTAAGATGGCCAGAAAAACTCAAAGGACTGCCAGAATCATTATATACTTTCTGGGAAGAATTGGATCGCTCACAACAGGAATTATCTGGCAGTTTGACTTTGCCAGTAGGTGAGGTTAAATTGGAATTTGATAAACTCAATAGACTGGCCAAGATTGTGGGTAGTGATTATCAACTAAATCTATCAGAAGCTTCCAGTGGTTTTCAGTCTTTTGTTCCTTTATTTCTCGTTTCTCGAAATATTGCTTTATCGATTAATCGAACTCAAGAAACTTCCGGCAATGAACTCAGTGGAGAGGAGCAAAAAAGATTAAAAATGGAAATCGAGAAAATTATCTCTAATGATAATCTTTCCGATAACCTAAAAAAGGCGGCACTAGAAGTATTATCTTCTAAATACCGCAATGAGTGTTTTGTAAATATTGTGGAAGAAATCGAGCAGAATCTATTTCCTCAATCTCAGAAAAAGATTTTATATAAATTATTTGAATTTGCCAATTTAACCCAGGGAAATAAACTAATTTTAACTACTCATAGTCCTTATATTATCAACGATCTAACCCTAGCTATCAAAGCAGATAAAGTTATTAAAAAAATCCTATCATCAGCGATTTCTAACGCCGATTATCTCCAAGAAAAGCTCAACCAAATTGTCCCGAAAGCCTCTTGTATAGCGGCAGAAGATGCTATTGTATATGAATTAACAGAGCAAGGAGAAATCCGAGAACTTGCTACATATAATGGTTTACCTTCTGATGAAAATTATCTCAATCTTTGCCTAGGAGAGACAAATCAGCTTTTTGATGATTTACTGGAAATCGAAGAACAGTTATGAAGATCAATTTCTTTGATAAAAAATGTCAGAGTCAAACCCCTCGGCATAAATTTGGAATTTGTGATCCGCCATTTCCCCCAGAAACTCCCGCTTATTTAGATACAGAAAATCCCAGGGATTGGATTGCTATTGTGGAAAACTCTCAAGAAATTGAAGTGACATTTACCGCTATTGATAAATGTATTGAAATTAGAAAAGTCGATGGTAGTGGTATGGATAAACGCTGTGATGGAATGCTGACCTATGCTAATTGTTTGATTTTTGTAGAATTAAAAGAACGAAAGGGGAAAAATTCGGGGTGGGTAGGAGACGGAGAAGAGCAACTAAGAAACACAATTCGGGTATTTATTGAAAATCATGGTA
>NZ_JASJFG010000519.1:0-8338 GCF_030065375.1 Microcystis sp. M49636_WE2
AGAAGCTAAAGACGGGGTAGATATGGTCGGTGACTTTTTGGGTTATTGGTTTATCAAAAAGGCCCTGTGGGCCAGTCAATCAAGCCTCAAGGCTAACGCAGGTAGTCTGAAAAAGTTCTACACTTTCTTACTGGAAAAAGGTCTAATAAATAAAGATGATTTGCGAGAACTTAAAGAAACCATCAAGGAAGAAATGAGTGAATGGCTGGAAACCCTAGAGTGATACGATGACCCATTGAGTGAAGATATGTGGGATGTTTGGTGATTTTAGCCGAGGGGCAATCCCCGACCCTCTGGCTGGGCAGCTATAATATCATTGTCAGGACACAATAAGAGCGAGACAATGGAAACATTAGAATTAGAAAGCTGCCAGTCGATTCTTAAAGCTGGTCAAACGACCACCGAAAGAGCGTTAGAATTGTTTGACGCTCTCGAACCCGTGAGTTTAGACTTTATGCTCGGTGTTTGGCAAGGTTCTGGACTTGAGACAAATCACCCAATGGATGGTTTATTAGAGGCATCTAATTGGTATGGTAAAGAATTTGTCGATACTGAGAATGTCCACCCCCTGTTATTTTTAGATGGTCAGGGAAAAATTTTTAAGGTGGCACCCAATCCCACGGCCATGAACTGGATTTTGAAGCTGCCGATACTGAAAAATAATTCTCTGAAACCTTTGCTGATGCTGACCAACTCCTTGCTGAAAACAGAGACAAGTCAGGCTAGACTGCGAATGATGGAATATCGCGACAAAGTTAGCGCCACGATGATTTATGATTATTTGCCGATTAATGACTCTTTTCGGAAAGTAGATGATAATACGGTGCTGGGAATTATGGATTTTAAAAACTTTCCCCAGCCTTTCTTTTTTGTTCTCAAGCGATGTCAAAAACATTTTAATTCTTGAGGTTCGATTTGAAATTGTTCGCGCTCGTCCAGTTGCCAAGCTTGTAAATCGATCGCCCGCCCTGAAACTACGGAGACAATTAAATAAGTATATCCTGACCAGGCTAATTGGCGATCGATTTCCGAGGGAATGGCGGCATGATCTGGATGAGAATGATAGATACCAATAATTTCTAGCTGGTTTTCCCGCGCCGATTTTTGAGCTTGTAAAAGCACTTCTGGGGCAATACTAAAGCGGTTTCTTTTATTGCCTGACCAGTTATTTTCTGTTGCTTGTATGCTGATAACTTCGGCTGCTGTCTCGGTAATTTTTCCTAGGAGTAACCCACAACATTCTTCGGGATAGGTAGATTCTGCGTGGGTGAAAATAGACTGGTAAATTTGGTCTGTAATCAGGATCATAGGCTGGAGTAAGCGGGGATCAAATGCTATGGACAACAGGGTAAGCGCATCTCAATTTTGGCCCACCATTTTTTTGCTTCTAGCTGGCTATTTTGTCACCCGCCAACTGAGTTTAAGATTAACCCAAAAGTTCCAAACCGTGACGATAGCAATCGCAATAAAGTTAGCTAGATAGCGATTGATTCCTAAACCATTAAAGAGAAGGTTGAGCAGCAAGACGTTTAAAATTAAACCAGCTAAACAGATCAAATTGAACTTGAAAAATCTTTTCCAGCGTTTATTCCAACCCCGTTGACGAGCGGATAAATCGCCAAAAGTCCAGCGATCATTCCAGATAAAATTATTAATAATTGCTAATTCGGCGGCGATGATTTTACTGCGGGTTAATCCCCAACCCAAAGCGGCGGGATCACTGAGAAGATAGAGAAAGGCCATATCGACAAAAACCCCGGTTAATCCCACTAAACCGAAGCGAATAAATCTATCTAAAGGTAGATTGACAATTGCATCTAAAAACCTTAATGGCTTTTGAGAGCGCAAACGCAGCAGATGAAAGATATATTCTAGCCATTGTTTCCAAGTTACCTTACTTTCCCCCTCTAGGCGCTCTTGGAAGACATAACCCACTTCTCCGATGGTTTCGATGCGGCCTTTGCCGATGACTTCTAGTAAAATTTTGTAACCGGTGGGATTGAGAATCGGACCGGCGATCGCTTGACGGCGGACCATAAAGTAACCGCTCATGGGATCGGAGACGCGACCGACCACCTCTGGCAGTAGAATTAAACCAAGAATTTGAGCGCCGCGGGAGAGAAATCTTCGCAGCAGATTCCACTCGCTCACTCCTCCCCCTTCGACGTGACGACTAGCAAGAGCTAAATCGGCTCCTTTTTCGATAGTTTCGAGGAGATTATAGAGAATTTCGGGGGGATGTTGCAAATCTCCATCGATTACTCCTAGTATCTCACCCCTTGACCCTTGCCAACCCCGCACCACTGCCGACGCTAATCCCTTTTCTCCCTGACGACGCATCACCCGCAGTTGCGGGTAATCCGGGGTTAATTTGCTGGCTAATTCCCAAGTGCGATCGGGACTGTCATCATCGACGATAATTAGTTCATACTGATCGGGAATTTTTCGATCGAGTAATTGACTGAGATTCTCGACTAGGGGAATAACGTTATCTCGCTCGTTATAGGTGGGAATAACTAGAGATAATTTGAGTAACTGGGGTTCATCCCTGAGAATATAACTATTATTGCTAATAATTCCTTCAATTTGCTCTAAAAAAGGGATTTGCAAAGAGCCGACGGGGGTGGTTAAAAAGGGATAGGGTGGACAGTTGGTCACTCGCTTACACTCACAGACTAAAACAGGTTTAGAGACGCACAATTTACCGGCAAAGTTGTTGAAACCAGAATTTTGAGCTAACTACTGGCGATGCGGAATCCTAATACACTATAGCGATTATCGGGGCTAAATTGGCCTCGACTAGCGGAGCGACATTCCCTCAATTCTGTCCCCCAACCACCTCCACGCAGGACGCGATAACGATTGCCGGTGCTATTAGGATCGGCCGGCCATACTTGGTCATCGTTGGGAGCATTTTTATAGTTGCGATGCCAAGGATCGGCACACCATTCGTATAAACTGCCGTGTAAATCGTATAATCCGAAGGCATTTGGGGGAAAACTACCTACAGGGGTGGTTTTAGCTCGAAATTCGCTCTCTCTTTCCACTGCATAGGGAAATTTAATGGCATAGTAGTTAGCGAATTCACTGGTAAGGGTGGCACCAAAGTAGAAGGGTGTGGTAGTGCCGGCACGACAAGCATATTCCCATTGTGCCTCGCTTGGGAGCCGATAGTTTCTGCCGGTGGCCCTGGCAAGTCGCTCGCAAAACTCGATCGCATCATACCAAGAGATGCTATCGACGGGTAAGTTATCCCCTTGGAAGTGGGAGGGATTGGGGTTTAAATCGCGGTTAATTTTGGGGATATTAGCGACAATTTGCCATTGTTTTTGGGTTATCGGGTATTTACTCAGGTAAAAACTGTTCACCTTGACTAAGCGCTGGGGTTTATCACTACCGGTAAAGTCTCCTTTTTCTCCGTCCGGTGTCCCCATGATAAAAGTGCCAGCAGGGATAGCAATCATCTCTAATCCCGCAAGGGTTTCGCTGTAGTATTCGGCGCTGCGGGAATTGCGCTCGATCACGAAACCGCTAGGATCGAGAGTAACGGTTTCAAAGGAAAAGCTTTGTCGGGGGGGAAAAGAGGAATTTTGGGGGGGTTGCGGGGGGATGATTGCTGTAGCGGTGGAGGGGGAAACAATATTTTTTCTATCTAGAATCGCTGCCAGGCCGACTCCTGCACCGATCAGACTGATCCACTGGCAAAATTTACGTCTGTTTACTTTAATCATCCCGATTTTTCTGTCATTATCACCCCATCCATTATACCATTAAATTCTGACTATTATTTGGTCACTGCCCCTTGTCCTTAATAATCGATGCCCAGCTTTTTGACTGTCCATAAACATTGGTTGATTGGAGCAATTATCACCTTTTTAGGTGCTTTTTTGCGAATCTATAATTATGATTCTTTGCCTCCAGATAATTGGACTTCTGATGAATATGCTTTTGCTTGGAGTGGCATGAGTTTATTACAAACGGGTATCCCCACCAGTTGGTCATGGTTAAGTCCCACGGATAATTTTCCTACGGTGGTTTGGGAAGCGAAAAATATCCGTTATCGTTTGGTTACTCCCTGGTTTGATCATCCTCCTTTATTTGGTTTATTGGTGGGTTTATTTGCTCTTTTAGGAGGGGCAAAAACTTTTTTTGATTGCAGTTTAACTATTATTAGAGTCCCTTCTTTATTCTTAGGTATTGCTTCTATAGTTTTGGTCTATTTACTCGCTCTCAAGTTAAGTAATTTATCGATCGCTATAATCGCTAGTTTAATTTATGCCACCAATCCCAATACAGTTTTTCTATCTCGATTAGCTATTAGTGAAAATTTAATGATTATTTTCTGCTTATTTATCATCTTACTGTATTGGCAATACTATCAAACTAAGCAGAAAAAATATCTCTACATTGCCGCTTGTTTAGCTGGTTTAGCCTGTTTAGTCAAGGTAACAGCCATTTATTTAGTAGTATTATTAATTGTCCTCTTGATTTACGAAAAGCAAGGACGAGAAGCCATTTATGTGACTGCGATCAGTGCTTTCTTTTTCTCTCTCTATTTTCTCTACGGTGCTATCTACGACTACGATTTTTTTCGTAAGATATTTCAAGAACAATCCCTGCGTTTTGAGGACTTTAACTTTGTCAAATATCTAACCACTCCTACGGTATTTTTCGAGGATGGTTGGTTAATTTTTAGCTGGTTAACCCTCTTACCCTTTCTCAGAAAAAATCCCGCTAGTCCCCAAGTTAGATTACTCGCTTTACCGGTAATCCTCTACACCTTAATTTTAGTTGCCACGGGAGCGCAAAGTCACTTTTTTACTTGGTATATGATTCCTTTTTATCCGTTTATGTTTATTATTCTAGGCATCTTTCTTGATGATTTTCGCCAGGAAACTGACGGATTAACTGCCTCAATTATTTTTATCTTTCTGGGAGTTTGGTCGATTCATCTCAACTTGACAGCATGGATATTAGCTTCTCCCTACGGTCGCTATTATTTTATGATCGGTACGGCAGCAATTCTGGGAGTATTCTATCTCAAGGATATCTTTGGTCTCTTTAAAAAATTCTGGATCGATCGCTTTACTTTCCTGTTATTCTTGGCCCTGCTGGCAGCTAATATCAATGTGGTATTAACCTATAAATTTTCTGGTTAAAACTTGGCGAGAAGGAACCCCGAAAAGGGATAAATTGGCCTGGGAATCGAGAGTAAACTTAACTAGGATCACTGACTCAGGAATAACTTATTCTTGGCCAGTTCCAGCCAATGTTAAATTTATTAATAGACTCTTTAACTTATTGTCCCCTAACCTTTGCCACTGAATTGATAAATGTCGATCGATTTTCGCAATCTTAATACACTTTGGGGTTCTATTTTAGTCGAAACATTGGCCCGTTTGGGATTGACGATAGGGGTGGTTTCTCCCGGATCGCGCTCGACTCCTTTAACGATAGCCTTGGCAAGACATCCCCAGATTGAAGCTATTCCCATCTTAGACGAGCGCTCGGCCGCTTTTTTTGCCCTGGGATTAGCCAAACAATTATATCAACCGGTGGTTCTAGTCTGCACTTCCGGGACCGCCACGGCTAATTTTTATCCCGCAGTCATTGAAGCAAAAGAAAGTCATGTCCCTTTATTAATTCTAACCGCCGATCGCCCCCCAGAATTGCGTCATGCTCATGCCGGTCAGACTATCGATCAAGTCAAACTCTACGGTAATTATCCCAACTGGCAAGCGGAAATTAGCTGTCCTAGTGCCAATATCGAGCGTTTACGCTATCTCCGTCAAACTATCATCCACGCGTGGTGGCGCTGTCTTGATCCTGTCCCCGGAGTGGTGCATCTGAACTTACCATTTCGCGATCCCCTCGCACCAACTCCCGATCTAGAAATTAACAATTTAGAGGCTAATTTTGACGAAGAAGCTTTTTTTAGCCATATATCTCGGCAAAATATCGCCATTAACCACTCAATTCTCGAAATTCCTTCTTTACCCCCCCAAGGAATTATCATCGCGGGATTAGCTTCCCCGCAAAACCCCGAAAGTTACTGTCAGGCGATCGCTAATTTAGCCCGATCGCAACAATATCCCGTCTTAGCGGAAGCTTTATCTCCTCTGCGAAACTATGCAGGGTTAAATCCCCATCTCATCACTACCTATGATTTATTATTGCGGAATCCTGCCCTTAGAACCCAATTAACCCCCGATGTTGTCCTACAAATTGGCGAATTACCCACCAGCAAAGAATTACGGACCTGGTTAGAAGAAATCGACTGTCCGCGTTGGATTATCGATCCCCATCCCGATAATTACGATCCTCTACAGGGAAAAACCAGACATCTCAGGGTAAATATCGAGCAATTAGGGGATTTATTCCCAGATAAAACCGATAATAATCGAGAATATCGGCAATTATGGCACAAATTCGACCAGCAAGCCAGATTAACTATCGATCGCCTTTTGGCAGCAGAAACTAAACTGATTGAAGGGAAAATCCCCTGGCTGCTCTCCCAATACCTCCCCCCCCGCACCCCGATCTTTATCTCTAATAGTATGCCTGTTCGCTATGCCGAATTTTTTAACCCGCCTAGCGATCGCCAAATTCGTCCCTATTTTAATCGCGGGGCCAATGGCATCGACGGCAACCTATCCACTGCGATAGGAATAGCTTATAAAAATGTCCCCAGTCTGCTATTAACGGGAGATTTAGCCCTATTACACGACACAAATGGTTTTTTAATCAAAAAATATTTTGTTGGCTCATTGACCATAATTTTAATCAATAACAAGGGGGGAGGCATTTTCCAGATGTTGCCGATCGCCAAATTTGACCCTCCCTTTGAAGAATTTTTTGCCACTCCCCAAAATATCGACTTTTGCCAACTCTGTCACACCTACGGTATCGATTACCATTTAATCAGCGATTGGACTGATTTTGAGCAAAAAATCGCAGTTTTGCCGGAATCAGGCATAAGATTACTAGAAATATCCTGCGATCGAGCTTTTAATACTCAATGGTTCCTCAGTAATTATGTGTAGGGTGTGGGGTGTGGGAATTATGAATTATGAATTATGAATTATGAAGTGGGGTGTGGGGAGAACAAAGCTACCTATTGCAAGAGTGCCTATTGCCTATCCTGATATGTAGCTTATAATCAACGGATTTAGTATTAATTGCCTTTTTCGAGAAAGTGAATACAATGGGTGGAAAGCGAGTTAAAAAGGTCAGATGAATCGACAAAGACGGCAAAAATCAAGACAATTTTCTCTCCCTAGATATTCTATCTTTCCCTGGGAACAATGGCGATCGGGAGTGACTTCTTTGGTGATTAGCTTGGTCTTGTCCCTACTGATTTTAAAACTGAATACCTCTAGTCTCTCCACTGCCACCATAAATATTTTTAATCCCTCCACTGTGGGGGAGAATTTAGCCGGTAAGAGCCTAGATGAGTTAGAAAAGCAGAAAATCGCCGAATTTTTGCAAATTGCCCCGCCAGAAACCGAATTAACCCTCGATCGCGCTCCCTTGTTTATTCTCCACGATACAGCTTGGAGTATGACTGCGGGTAACATCGAAGAGCAGAAAAAATATGCTCGCGGTCCGATGAAATTGGGTCCGAATGTTTACATCCCCCGCAAACCGAATTCCAGGGATAGAGATATTTTAGACTCGATCGCCCGGCCTTTTTTTGAACGTCACCGTCCCACTGCCACTTTTTATGAACAAGCGGCCGAAATGCTGCCCGCAGACACCAGGGATCAATTAGTGCGTCAACTGTGGCAACTTACCCCAGAAACTATCCGCGTCAAGGGTTTTGCACTTGCTTTAGCGGGTGTTCCTTTGAGTACGCGATCGGCTCCTGAGTTAGAAAAAAGAGCGAGAATTTGGTTAAATACGCCTTCAGAAGCAGTCTTTAGGCGTTTAGTCAAAGAATATCCCACAAATTACTTTGATGGGGCAAAAAGCACCGCATTATGGGCAACAGAAGCGATTTGTCAGCAGCTATCTCACCCTAATTGCGATCGCTTGCAGCCGGTTTTTGCCGAAAGAAATCGTCGGGTTATCTCCAGCGTTAACATTGAACTGGTACAAGCGCCGGGATCCCACTGTTTGACCAAAGGACGCTTGCAACCCCTCCCCGGTTACAGCGATTTTCAATACCAACAAACGGCGAAATATTATCTCCTCGCAGCCTTACAAACGGGACAATTACCGCAAATTGTCAGCCATTTTGCCGTGGATAGTTTTCTGATTAATCAAGGAAAATATCCCCATTGTGACCCCCGGGGTTTTGATCTACAACGTCTCTACAATCTCATCAGTCAAGCTTTGG
>NZ_JASJFG010000962.1:0-7970 GCF_030065375.1 Microcystis sp. M49636_WE2
GGTGGCGACTTCTGGAATTACCCCAGCTTGGAGACTTTGATAATCGGCAACACCAGCATCGAGGAAAACTACGGTAGCGGTTAAACGCTGATTTCTCGCACTATTCACCTGATTAGCTTGACTCAAGCCATCAGATTGAGCGAAATTGAACAAAACATCGTCAACAGCAGGAAGAATCGGCAACAGGGGAGAACTCATGATATTAACTGTAAAGGTTTATTGCTAACAGTTTTAGCTCAACAAATGCCAATTTTTCAAGACCCCTGTAACAGAAATTAATATTTATTACAAGAAAACGGGTTTTTTCGAGAAACCCGTTTTCTGCGATGAAGTTTGCATAATTATTCCCGTTTGTTCAGCGACTTGTGACGTAAAATCTTAGGAGTCACTGATAATTGCTGATTGTCAGTATTTCTGCATAAGTAGGTAGGCGTTAAAAGTTGTCAGATCCCCCCGCCTATCGGCACCCCCCTTATCAAGGGGGGCAGGGGGGATCGAACCTAAAATCCATTTTTAATTTAATTATAACCAGCTACTTAAGTGCGTAAAAGCTGATAGGATAACGAACGGAAAAAATATAGATTGTCAAGGCGCGAAAAATCGCTACAATCATTCCAGCAGAGGTGATAGTAATCCCTCGATCATCCACTGGTTAACGATCGCTAACGATGAGACAAACTTGGTTTTCTCAAGCGGTTTCGAGACAGCGAACCCCTAAGTTTCCCGGTCGATCATGGACGGTGAGCTTGTCGAATCCGTCCATGATCGGCCACATTTCCACAAGCTCAATGACCACTTGGCTTTTTTTGGAGTTGATCGAACCATGTTGCAAGGATGGATTCAAATCGCGCTCACGATCCTGATAATTGTGGCGATCACCCCCTTTTTCGGGCGGTATATGGCGAGGGTGTTCATGGAACGGAGAACCCTACTCGACCCACTGTGCGATCGAGTCGAGAGTCTTCTTTACAGCTTCGTCGGGGTGAAAGGGAAAGAGAATATGACTGGCTGGCAGTACCTCCGCGCCGTTCTCTACAGTAACGCGGTAATAGCAATTCTGGTTTTTTCCCTGATTGCGGGCCAAGGAGTCCTTCCCCTCAACCCGACGGGGATCCCCGCCCCCCCTTGGGACACCACGCTACATACGACGATTTCCTTTATCACCAACAGCGACCAACAGCATTATTCTGGAGAAACCACCCTCAGCTACGCGAGTCAGATATGGGGTCTTGGCTACCAGATGTTCACCTCGGCTGGAACCGGTCTAGCGGTGGGGATCGCCTTTATTCGGGGATTGACGGGGCGACCGTTGGGCAATTTTTATGTGGATCTGATCCGAGCGATCACCCGTATCCTCTTACCGATCTCGATCGTGGGGGCAATTGCCCTGATCATCGCCGGAGTCCCGGAAACCCTCGCGGGCCCAGCGATCTTGCCGACGCTAGAAAACCCCAACCTGAGTCAGGCGATCGCCCGCGGTCCAGTGGCCCACTTCGAGATTATTAAGGAATTGGGAGAAAACGGCGGCGGCTTTTTTGCCAGCAACTCGGCCCACCCCTTGGAAAACCCGAACGGATTCGTCAATCTGGTGCAATTAGTCGCTATTCTCTCGATTCCCACCTCCCTGATCTATACCTACGGTGTTTTCGCCGATAATCTCAAGCAAGCTCGGTTAATCTATCTAATTCCCCTCGGTATCTTCATCGGCTTTACGATCATCACAGCGATCGGAGAATATAACGGCAACCAGGCGGTTAACTCCCTACTAGGGGTCGATCGAGCGGTTAACTTCGAGGGTAAAGAAGTACGCTTCGGTTGGGCGCAATCGGCCCTGTACGCGGTAACTACCACGGCCACCATGTGCGGTGCGGTGATCGCCATGCACGATTCCTTGATGCCGAACGGCGGCTTCGTCACCCTCTCGAATCTGTTCCTGCAAATCGTTTTCGGCGGCCAGGGAACCGGCACCGCCTACCTGTTTGCCTATCTGATCCTTGCGGTATTCGTCACCGGGCTAATGGTGGGAAGAACCCCGGAATTCCTCGGGCGCAAAATCGAGAAGCGGGAAGTGGTGTTAGCGAGTTTTTTAATTCTGCTGGTTCACCCGATCGCCATCCTCATCCCCGGAGCGATCGCTCTTGCCTTTCCTGACTTTCAAGGCATCAGTAACCCCGGCTTTCACGGATTATCTCAAGTCATCTACGAGTACGCTTCCGCCGCCGCCAATAATGGATCGGGCTTCGAGGGACTAGGAGATTCCCAGCCCGCACCACTTGCGATCGCATCTGGTGCGAAACCGACGATGACCGCTCTCTGGTGGAATCTGAGCGCCTGCTTCAGTTTACTGGCTGGACGGTATATCCCGATCGCTGCCCTGCTCTTGTTAGCTGATGGGATGTCCCGCAAACAACCGGTTCCCGCCACCACCGGAACCCTCCGCACCGATACCGGACTCTTTACCGGCGTGACGGCGGGGGTGATTTTAATTCTCGGTGCGCTCACTTTCTTGCCGATATTAGCCCTCGGGCCGATTGCGGAAGCCTTTCAAATCACCAGGATGATCGGCTAGGAGTTTAGATAATTTATGAGAACGAACAAAGGAAATTCTAAATCCTCCCGCCCGTTGCGAGTGCCGAGAGGTCGCCGGGACGACCGCCGCCATACCCCCAAGGTAAACCGGACCGGTCTCTATCAAAGCGCGATCCGGCAGTCCTTCCTTAAACTCGACCCGCGCATCGCCGTGCGTAACCCGGTCCTATTCGTGGTCTGGTTGGGAACAATCGTCACGGCCCTGGTGACGATCGACCCGCATCTATTCGGCACGATCGCAGGGGATAGGGGACAACAACGGCTACTTAACGGCATCATCACCCTGATCCTCTTCTTCACGGTGCTGTTCGCCAACTTCGCCGAGGCAATTGCCGAGGGACGGGGAAAAGCCCAGGCCGATGCCCTGCGCTCCACCCGCAGCGACACGATCGCCCGGAAAATCCTGGCCGACGGCTCGATCGAGTCGGTCAGTTCCACGGCCTTGCATCGGGGCGATCGGGTGAAACTGGTGGCCGGGGACGTGATTCCCGCCGACGGGGAAGTGATCGAGGGAATCGGTTCGGTGGATGAATCGGCGATCACCGGAGAATCGGCCCCCGTCCTCAAACAACCCGGCACCGACATCGCCAGTTCCGTCACCGGCGGCACTAGGCTTCTCTCGGACGAGTTGACGGTGCGGATCGCTCAAGATCCTGGTCAGGGTTTTATCGATCGCATGATCTCCCTTGTGGAAGGGGCCGAGCGCACGAAAACCCCCAACGAGATCGCGCTGACGGTACTTCTGGCCGTGTTAACCCAAGTCTTTTTAATTGTCGTGGCCACGATTCCGTCGATCGGGAACTATATCGCCAGTTTTCTAGACACGAGCCTCGGGCCGGCGGTTGCGGATACCTTTCGGGCCGGTTCCAGTATCGCCATCTTGATCTCCCTTCTCGTCGCCCTCATTCCCACGACGATCGGCGGTTTATTGAGTGCGATCGGCATCGCCGGCATGGATCGCGTGGCTCAGTTTAACGTCATCGCCACCTCTGGACGCGCGGTGGAAGCCTGCGGCGACGTAAATACCCTCCTTCTCGACAAAACGGGAACAATCACCCTCGGCAACCGGCTAGCTGACGAATTTATCCCCGTCAACGGTCATAACCTCGAGGAATTAGCCCGCATCTGTCTAGCGGCCAGCCTTTTCGACGAAACCCCAGAAGGACGCTCGATCGTTGCTTTAGCCCGGAATTTGGGCGCAAACCTCCCCATCGATGGCCAACCCGGCGAGGGAATCGAATTCTCCGCTCGTACCCGCATGAGCGGCACCGATATGGACGGCGAGGAATACCGTAAGGGAGCCGTAGACGCGATTAAAGGTTTCGTCCGTTCCCGCGGTGGTTCCGTTCCCGAGACCCTCGATGAGGCACAGGAAAGGGTTTCCCGTTTGGGGGGGACTCCCCTCGCCGTCTGTCGGGGTAACGATATCTACGGGGTGATCTATCTCAAGGACATCGTGAAGCCTGGATTAAAAGAGCGTTTCGACCAATTACGGCGCATGGGTGTGAGAACGATCATGCTCACCGGCGACAACCAGATCACGGCCTCGGTGATTGCGGCGGAGGCGGGGGTGGATGATTTTATCGCCGAGGCCACCCCAGAAGATAAGATCGAGGTGATCCGTCGCGAGCAATCCCAGGGCAAGTTAGTTGCCATGACGGGAGACGGAACCAACGACGCACCCGCACTGGCCCAGGCTAATGTCGGTGTGGCGATGAACTCCGGAACCCAAGCGGCGAAGGAGGCGGCCAATATGGTGGATCTCGACTCCGACCCGACCAAGCTGATCGATTTAGTGACCATCGGCAAACAGTTACTCATTACCCGCGGCGCCCTGACCACGTTTTCGGTAGCCAACGATATCGCTAAGTATTTCGCCATTATCCCGACGATTTTCGCCGCTGCCGGGATCGGTGCTTTAAATATCATGGGTTTGAAAAGCGCTCAATCGGCGATCGTCTCGGCCCTGATCTACAATGCCCTGATTATCCCCGTTTTGATTCCCCTAGCACTTAAAGGCGTTCAATTTCGCCCGCTCACTGCTGACCAACTATTGCGGCGTAATATCCTCATCTACGGCGTGGGAGGCATGATTGCGCCGTTTATTGCTATTAAGATTATTGATGAGATAATTTCAGCGATCGGGTTGAGGTAATGGGAAAATCGGCAATATTTAAGCCTAGTTTATTCGGATTGAAGCACTCGAATCGGGATTTTAGCCAAAAAGAAACCTGGGGTAAAAATCAATTTAACTCCTCATTTCCAGCTTCTTTGTGCGCTTACTTAGATTGGAAAGGACTGAAAAATGTATATCTGAAACTTGATGAAAATTTAAAAATTCAACCAGCGGAGTTAAGTACACAAGAGTTATACGGTCTAGCTCCCGATTCCGATAATTTATTTTACGCTTTCGCGAGTCAATTTAGAGGAGGGAGCAAAATGATCACAATCGATTTATTTGCTGGTTGTGGTGGTTTATCTTTAGGTTTTCAGAAAGCGGGGTTTACTATTGTGGCTGCATTTGATAATTGGATACCTGCTATAGATGTCTATAGCAATAACTTTAGTCATCCGATATTTAATGTCGATTTATCTAGAGAATCTAATCAAGAAATATTGGCTCAATATAATCCTGAGATTATTGTCGGCAGCCCTCCTTGTCAAGACTTTTCCAGTGCGGGTAAGAGAGACGAGGGTTTAGGACGAGCGAATCTAACGCTCACATTCGCTGAAATTGTAACTAGAGTAAGTCCCCAATGGTTTGTTATGGAAAATGTGGACAGAATTGAGAAAAGTAAAATACTCACTCAAGCAAAACAAATTTTTAAAAGCCATGGTTATGGTTTAACTGGAAAAGTTATTAATTCTTGTTACTGCGGAGTTCCTCAAACTAGAAAAAGATATTTTCTGATCGGTAAAATGAACGAAGAAGATGATTTTTTAATCGATGAAATCAATGAAAATCTATCAAGTCAACCTCTGACTGTATTTGACTATATGGGCAAAGAATTAGATATAGAATACTATTATAGACATCCTAGAAGCTATCAAAGAAGGGCGATATTCAGTATTTATGAACCTAGCCCTACTATTCGAGGAGTAAATCGACCAGTTCCCAAAACCTATCGACAACATCCCGGTGATGCTTGTCATCTTAATGAAAAATTAAGACCGCTAACAACGAGGGAGAGAAGCTATATCCAAACTTTTCCTAAAGACTTTATTTTTGCTGGAACAAAATCTAATCTAGAACAAATGATTGGCAATGCTGTTCCTATTAATTTGGCTAGATATGTGGGCCAATGTATTCTTAACTATGAATTGAAAAAGGGGAAAAAGACAACCTATCGACAACTACAGCTAAGTAAGTGGTTATAATTAAATTGAAAATAGATTTTGTCTTTGATCCCCCCTTAATCCCCCCTTGATAAGGGGGGTGTCGATCCCCCCTTAATCCCCCCTTGATAAGGGGGGTGTCTGATAATTTTTGACAACTACAGCTATTTTCTTGATTGACTGGCAAAAACAAATCTCCAAAAAACTCTAATTCTTATGAAAGCATCCCTTAGAAAAAACCGATTTTTCTGGTATATTTTCTTAAATTTCTGTCTAACAATTCTTTTCTCCTCCATCGTTCAAGCTTCTACGGGAAGTGCTATAAATAGGGGGCAAGCCTTCGCATTAACCCTTTTAGGATTAGTCGCCTTTGCTTTATTTATCTACCTATTCCTTGTCATCTTTGTCCCGGAGAGGTTTTAAGAGATTTCTGGCATAATTAATTTTTGAGAGTTCAAAAATGGGAAAAAGCAGAAAATGGCTCTCTTGGATTTGGTGGGTAAAATGTATTCTAAGATACATTGCCCCTAGCGAGGGGGTGGAACGAACCACAAAGACACAAAGGACACAAAGATCGATCGATCATATTGTAAGTTAAACTTATCACACAGAACCTAGAAGAGCCAGAAAATCTCTAAATAGACTCTTTAATTGATTGTGGTTTATTCCTAATTCTCCTGACTCCTGACTACTGGCTCCTGACTCCTAACTCCACCAACAAACTTTTTCAGTAAACCCTAATTATGAGTTTTGCACGCGATGCCGGTAGAGCCATCCGTTCTACCCTAGTTCTCTGGGTAATTACCGCGCTGATCTATCCTTTTGCGATGATCGCCGTCGGTCAAATTCTTTTTCCCTGGCAAGCGAACGGGAGTTTGATC
Source organism: Microcystis sp. M49636_WE2 (assembly GCF_030065375.1). Lineage (NCBI taxonomy): Bacteria > Bacillati > Cyanobacteriota > Cyanophyceae > Chroococcales > Microcystaceae > Microcystis > Microcystis sp. M49636_WE2. The sequence goes on from NZ_JASJFG010000962.1 coordinate 6,807, forward strand.
ACCAATAATCAAGGTCAAGTGGTGGGTTCGGCTCTAATTGGGCAACCTTTCACCAGCGATCGCTATTTCAATAGTCGTCCGAGTACCACCGCCTACAGTACGGCCGATCCGAAAAACGATCCTAACAAAGTCCTGCAAACCGGAATTTCGGGAGCGAGTAACCTAGCTCCCAGTAACCCCGCATTGATCGATCGCATTAAAGGAAAACCCAATCCCGATCCAGCGAAAGCTGTAGAGGGGGAGATTCCCCGATTAGAGAAGACGGGAATTAAACCCACCGCGGATCTGGTGTACACCTCTGGATCGAGTCTCGATCCCCATATCACCCCAGAGTCCGCCAGAGCGCAGATCGAGCGGGTGGCGCGGGTGCGGGGATTACCGACGAATCAAGTGGAGATCCTCGTTATCAAAAACACCGACGAGCGCTTTCTCGGTATCTTCGGCGAACCGGGGGTTAACCTACTGAAACTGAATCTGGCTCTAGATGCGATCGCAAATACCTGATAGGGCCTCTGATACTCAATCCTGTTTAAAAGGTATAGGAAAGTGGGAAGAGAGAGTTTGCCTTTAAAAACCCCAAGTTAGTAGATTTACAAAAATGGGATACAGCCGCTAAAAAACTAACTGGGAGAGGATTGTTTAGCTGATCTTACCTTGATATTCACATTTAAAACCTTCATCGCGCCAAGCTTCTAAATCAACGGAATTTAAGGGGATGACTTGCCAACAGGGGGGAGAGATTAATTGTCCGACAAAAGCCCAAATTATACTTCTAGTCACATCCAACCCAGTTTTTAGCTTTGATTCGTTATTACCCGGGATACCAATTTCTCGGACTGCATCGATTTCTACTGCTATACCGTGGGATTGCAAGTGAATTGCTGCTAACCATTGAGCGCGGGGTAAATGAGTAGGAGAGGTGACAACTTTTACTTTATGTACTCCCCATTGTTTTAAAATTGGCACAGCAAAGAAAAAATTGCCGAAGGTAGAATCAGCACACTTTTCTAACCAGACGTTAGTTTTTGGCGCTTTTGCCCGTTCAAATAGTAATAAAATACAGGGATCTTCCGAGCCTTGGGAAATTAAAATTGGTATATCGGGGTATTGCTGGGCTAGATTGGCTACATAAATTTCCCGACGAATGCTGCCCCCCAAAACTAA
>NZ_JASJFG010000148.1:0-1811 GCF_030065375.1 Microcystis sp. M49636_WE2
ATTGATACAAAACTTTACTTCAAGGTGAATCTATGCCGTTTACGATCGAATCAGCGCGGAGCATTTTCCCCAACACGCTATCAGCGGATGTGGTTCCTGCCACGATTGCGCGTTTCAATCAGCTGAATACCGAAGATCAACTAGCCTTGATTTGGTTTGCCTACCTAGAAATGGGCAAAACCATCACCGTTGCCGCCCCCGGCGCTGCTAGTATGGTGTTTGCCGAAAAAACCATGAATGAAATTCGGCAGATGTCACCCCTGCAACAGTCGCAGGTGATGTGCGACTTAGCGAACCATGCTGACACCCCGATTTGTCGTACCTACGGCACTTGGTCTGCTAACATCAAACTGGGATTCTGGTATCAATTAGGACAATGGATGGAAGATGGCAATGTTGCCCCAATTCCCAAGGGTTATGAACTATCTGCTAATGCCAGCGCCGTTTTAGACGGGATTAAAAAATTAGAGTCGGGACAACAAATCACCGTTCTGCGGAATTGTGTGGTCGATATGGGCTACGATCCCAAGAAACTGGGCGATTATAACCGTATTTCCGAACCCGTGGTTCCTCCCCAAAATATTGCCGAACGGACCAAAGTTAGCATTGAAGGCGTTACCAATGCCACCGTCCTCAACTATATGGACAACCTCAACGCTAACGACTTTGATGTATTAATTGAATTATTCACCCCTGACGGCGCTCTGCAACCACCTTTCCAACGTCCCGTCGTCGGTAAAGAGGCAGTATATCGCTTTTTCCGGGAAGAATGCCAAAATTTGAAATTAATCCCCGAACGCGGTGTAGTAGAACCCGCCGATGACGGTTTTACTCAGATTAAAGTGACGGGAAAAGTACAAACTCCTTGGTTTGGTGCAGGTGTGGGTATGAATATGGCATGGCGCTTCCTCCTAACTCCTGATAATAAAATTTTCTTCGTAGCGATCGATTTATTAGCTTCTCCGAAAGAATTATTAAACTTTGCCCGTGGCTAAATAGCTACTGAGAGAAATCATTAAAAATTCTGATGAAACTTATTAGAGTTCCTTGTCAAGTGAACTCTTTTTTTTATACAATTAAAAGGCTGACTTAAAAAAATTGGTAAATACACCGGTTTCTTCTCCGATCTAGGTAAGAATAACTAAACAATTATTCTTACAGATGTGGGCGAAAAGAGTCGAGGTAGTTCAAAAATCCAAAATTATCATCCCTAAAACTAAAATCATGCCTATGAGTGAAATAATTTGGTCAGATACGGAACAAGAAATTGCTCAAACTGCTTTCCAAAAAGCCTATCAGCGAGAAACTAGCACTTTAATAGAACATATTAAAGAACAGTCTGGTCAGATCACGGTTTTAGATGATATCTGGCAAATGCACGATTATCTAAGCGCCCGACGACATCAGATTGATGGTAAATATGACTATCGCTATACTTCCCTAATTTTTGTCTTTGCTCAACTATTAAAGGAAGGATGGTTGAAGCTAGAGGATCTCAACGGTTTGGAAAAAGATAAACTAGCGAAAATCGCTGCTCTCTCGCGAATGTAAATTAGTGATTAGCATTAAGCTATCAGCTTTCTGCCCCTAGTTGGGTGACTAAAAAATTCATCTCTAGATAATCCACACCGTCTTAAGTTTTTCCTAAGCGGCAACCAATTCCGCTAGAATGAGTCAATCATCCCGATCGCTTTTCGCTTGTTTTGCACCTTTGGTTTATGTTCAAAAATCTTTTACTTCCCCTAGGAATATCTATCTTTCTCGGTGTTTGTCAGTCTTTGTCAGCCGCCGAATCAGCTATCATCAAATAC
>NZ_JASJFG010000419.1:0-3408 GCF_030065375.1 Microcystis sp. M49636_WE2
CGGTTTCTTTATCTGGGATGCCTACCAAAATAACTACATCAGCGATATTATTCTCGCGCTGTTTTATATCGGTGGTGTGGGTTTATTACTCGATCGCTTTATGGCTTGGTTGCAAAATCAAATCGTTCGTCAATAGGGAATCAATGGGGAAACTTTCCCCATTTCTAAATAACTGAAACTTGAGGAAATTTAAGGAGAAAAAAACTATGAGTTTGTTTGTCGCTGTCGATAACATCGATAAAGTATTCCCCCTCAGTGGTGGCGGTGAATATGTGGCCTTGAAAGGTATCGATTTACAGATAAAAAAAGGGGAATTTATCTCCCTTATCGGTCACTCTGGTTGTGGAAAATCTACCCTCTTAAACATGATCGCTGGTTTAGATTTGCCCACGGAAGGGGTGGTGACTTTGCAAGGTCAAAGCATTAAAAAACCGGGTCCTGATCGCATGGTAGTCTTCCAAAACTATTCCCTTTTACCCTGGTTAACCGTCAAAGAAAATATCACTCTGGCCGTCGATCAAGTTCTCACCCAACTATCAGAAGAAGAAAGAAAAGCCGAAGTCGAAAAATATATCGATCTGGTCAATCTTCGTCATGCAGTGGATAAACGTCCCAACGAATTATCGGGGGGGATGAAACAACGGGTAGCGATCGCTCGCGCCCTAGCCATTCGTCCGAAAGTCCTACTTTTAGATGAACCCTTTGGGGCGTTAGATGCCCTGACTAGAGGTAATCTACAGGAACAGTTAATGCAGCTGTGCGAAGAATACCAAATGACCTCGGTAATGGTGACGCACGATGTGGATGAAGCGGTGCTATTATCCGATCGCATCGTCATGCTCACCAACGGTCCCGGCTCAAAAATTGGCGGTATTTTGGAAGTAGATATCCCCCGTCCCCGCAAACGCATGGAAGTGGTGGAACACCCCAGTTACTACAGTCTCCGGAGTGAGATTATCTATTTCCTCAACCAACAAAAACGGATCAAAAAACTACGCGCTCGCAAAGTCGAAGTAATTGCCCGTCACGGTTTAGAAAAAGTCAATCTAGAAATCGGTTTTGTTCCCCTCACCGCTTGCGCGCCCCTAGCAGTGGCCAAAGAAAAGGGATTCTTTACTAAACATGGTCTAGATGAGGTGAATTTGGTCCGGGAAACCAGTTGGCGAGGCGTTGTGGACGGGATCGCGGGGGGATTCCTCGACGGGGCGCAAATGCCTTCGGGAATGCCCACCTGGTTAACCGTCGGTGGTTATCAGGAGCAACCTTTGCCGATTGTCAGCGCCCTGACTATGACTCGTAACGGTAACGGTGTCACCCTCGCTAAACGCTTCTATGACGAGGGAGTGATTGACGGTAACGCCTTAAGACAGATGCTATTGGAATCGAAGGAGCAGCGCCATATTTTTGGCATTGTTCACCCCTCCTCAATGCACAATTTGCTCCTGCGTTACTGGTTAGCGGCAGCGGGAATTGACCCCGATAAAGATGTTCACCTCGAAACTATTCCCCCGGCCCAAATGGTAGCCGACCTGAAAACCGGTAGTATTGACGGTTACTGTGTCGGTGAACCTTGGAATCTCAGGTCCGCCATGGAAGGTATCGGTTACACCGTCGCCACCGACTTAGAAATCTGGCAGGGCCACCCGGGTAAGGCCCTGGGAGTTCGGGAAGATTGGGCCAATAAATACCCTAATACCCACGTCGCTTTAGTTAAAGCACTGCTGGAAGGTTGTCGCTACTGTGCCGAGGAAGGGAATCAGGAAGAAATTCGTCAAATCCTCGCCAGTCGTCAGTATCTTAGTACCAATATCGATTATATCCAACTGGGTGATCCCAACTCCTATGCGTGCAGTCTCGATCGACCGATGAAAGAATATGCACACCATCTGTTCTATGGGGATGGGGTAAATCGTCCCAGTCGTACCGAACACCTCTGGATGATGACCCAAATGGCTCGCTGGGGCCACATTCCTTTCCCGCGTAACTGGGTAGAAATTCTCGAACGAGTCTGTCGGGTGGGTGTCTTTAGTACCGCAGCCCGGGAATTGGGTCTAGGGGATATTAAATATCGTCGCACACCGATCCTTTTATTCGATGGTATCGAGTTTGATGCCGAGGATCCGATCGGTTATCTCAATAGTTTAGAGATCAAACAAAACGTCACCATGGCCGAAGTGGCTATTGATGCTCGTCCTAGTGCCAGTGAATCTCGCAAAATTGCCTAAAAATCGACTAAGGGGATAATTCCTAACCAATTATCCCCGGCCATTGCTCCTATTAACTAATTTCCCCCAAAGACTAATCATGTACACTACCACCGACACCGTTAACCGAGCAACCCAGACCCCCAGTAAAGAAGCTTTTGTCACCATTGAAGGAGTTTCTAAGGTTTATCCCACTCCTAGAGGCCCCTACACTGTCCTCAAGGATGTTAATCTCAGCATCAATGAAGGTGAATTTATCTGTGTGATCGGTCACTCCGGTTGCGGTAAATCCACCCTATTAAATATGGTGTCGGGTTTTTCTTCTCCCACTGATGGCATCGTTAAAGTTAACGGTAAGAAAATTACTAAACCCGGGCCCGATCGCATGGTAGTGTTTCAAAACTATGCTTTATTGCCTTGGTTAAGTGTTTTTGAAAATGTCTATCTCGCGGTAGATGCGGTGTCTCCCAATGCTCCAGAGGCACAAAAACGCTCGATCGTGCGGGAACATTTAGCTATGGTGGGTTTAACCGAAGCTATGGACAAAACCCCTCCCCAAATCTCCGGGGGGATGAAACAACGGGTTTCGATCGCCCGGGCCCTTTCTATCCGTCCGGAAGTATTAATTCTCGATGAACCTTTCGGTGCGTTGGATGCGATTACCAAAGAGGAATTACAGGAAGAATTGCTGAAAATCTGGCAAGATAAACGCTGTACGGTGTTGATGATTACCCACGATATCGATGAGGCCCTTTTCCTCGCTGATAAGCTGGTAATGATGACCAATGGACCGGAAGCGAAAATCGGCGAAGTGATGAATATTCATTTCCCCCGTCCCCGCGATCGGGAGAGAATTATGGAGGACCCTGAATATTATCGTCTGCGTAACTATGCCCTCGACTTCCTCTATAATCGTTTCGCTCACGATGATGTCAGCTAGATGTGAGCATTTGTATTAGTTTGGGGTGCGGTTGACTTAATAGCGATCGCACCTAGATTTTTTTTTTAGGGAAGCCTTCTTCAAGTAAGATTATTTCTAAGTAGGTAGATTTTAAAAATTGTCAGACACCCCCCTTATTAAGGGGGGATCAAGGGGGGATCAGCACCCCCCTTATTAAGGGGGGATCAAGGGGGGATCAGCACCCCCCTTATTAAGGGGGGATCAAGGGGGGATCAGCACCCCCCTTATTAAGGGGGGATCAAG
>NZ_JASJFG010000700.1:0-1175 GCF_030065375.1 Microcystis sp. M49636_WE2
AAAAATCTCAATTTAGACTGTGCTATAACCCTAATTGATAATAATCACTTTCTCTGGACAAGGACAGATTTTAATAATTGGGCTAAATCTCGTAAAAGACTATTACTAGAGGATTTCTATCGAGAAAGTCGCAAAAAATGGCAGATTTTAATGGAGGATAGTCAACCCATAGGAGGACAATGGAACTTTGATAAACAAAACCGCAAACCGCCCAAGGATGGATTAAAAACAACTGATCCTCTTTGGTTTGAACCCGATGAAATTACCCTTCAGGTTATCGCTGATGTGGAAGCTTTAGATATTCCTAAATATGGAAAAATCAAACCTTTTCGCTGGGCAGTAAACCGCAGACAAGCTTTACAGGTTTTGGAGCATTTTATTACTAATTGTCTGCCCAACTTTGGACCATACCAAGATGCGATGGTAACGGGAGAAGAAACCCTCTGGCATTCCCTACTATCTCCCTATCTGAATCTAGGATTGCTAACGCCTTTGGAAGTGATTCAAGGGGCAGCAATTGCCTATAAAAAAGATAATTTAGCCCTAAATAGCATCGAAGGATTTATCCGTCAGGTGTTGGGATGGCGGGAATATATGCAGGGAATTTATCATTATTTGGGAGAAGATTACGCTAATGGTAATTGGTTTGAGCATCAACAACCCTTACCGGCTTTCTTTTGGGATAGTAAACAAACCGAGATGAATTGCCTCAAACAAGTATTATCACAGGTGGAAAATACCGGTTATGCCCATCATATTCAAAGATTAATGATTTTGAGCAATTTTGCCTTAGTTTTTGGTTGCTCTCCCCAAGAGATTGAAAACTGGTTTCATAGTGTTTTTATCGATGCCTACGATTGGGTAATGCAGACTAATGTACTGGGAATGGGACAATTTGCCGATGGGGGAATTCTCGCTTCCAAACCCTACGCTTCCTCGGCCAACTATATTGATAAAATGAGTGATTATTGTCGGGGTTGTCTGTATAAAAAAAATGAACGAGTCGGGGAGTTTGCCTGTCCTTTTAACTTTCTTTACTGGGATTTTTTGGCACGACATCGAGAAAAATTAAAATCCCAAGGTCGAGTTAATATGATTTTAGGTCATCTCGATCGAATGTCGGCAGCTGAACTTAATCAAATGCGCTGCCAGTCCAACCAATTAAGAGCTATCAG
>NZ_JASJFG010000194.1:0-2595 GCF_030065375.1 Microcystis sp. M49636_WE2
AGGAATAGAGGTCAAAACAACTAATGAAAGCTATACCTCTAAATGTAGTTTCTTGGACTTAGAGTCTATTCAAAAGCAAAAAAGCTATTTAGGCAAGAGAATTAAAAGAGGACTATTCAGAAGCTCGTCGGGTTATTTCTAGGGAGCAGATATTAATGGTTCCTTAAATATTGGAAGAAAGGTAGTCGGAGAGGCCGCCTTTAGCGGGAATCCGATAGAGAGGTTCGTAGTTAACCCAGTACGGGTCAAAGCGTACAAAGCTAATTCTAGATGCAATATTTGCGTACAGAATTAGTAACTATGTAAGAATACATCTCCCCACACCCCACACCCCACACCCCACACCCCACACCCCACTTCCTTGACAAAACACCGGGGTTAAAACTGTTCGATCGCTGCTTGGGTGATTTCTGCGATCGCGGCTAAACTGGGACTAACTTGGCCCATATCGGTGGATAACCAGAGAAGATACTCGACGTTACCCGCAGGTCCGGTAATGGGAGACCAAGTTAAACCCCGATAGAACCATCCTAAGACTGCGGCGGCCTGTAAAACCTGAAAAATCGCCCCCGCTTGGTCTTGGTGGTCGCGAACTACCCCTTTTTTGCCGACTTTTTCCCGTCCCACCTCGAATTGGGGTTTGACCAATAAAATCGCCTCTCGGGGTGGATTTAATAGCGTCCACAGGGTCGGTAAAACTTTGGTCAAAGAAATAAAGGACAGATCCATAACTGCTAAATCGGCGGGTTTTTCTGATCCGTATAACTTTTCTGGGGTTAAATAGCGAAAATTAGTTCTTTCTAGTAAAATAACCCGTTCATCCTGCCGTAAACTCCACGCCACTTGTCCATAACCCACATCGACCCCATAAACCCGTTTTGCCCCTTTTTGCAAGAGACAATCGGTAAATCCCCCCGTGGAAATGCCGCCATCTAAACAAATGCGATCGCTGACATCGATGGCAAACAATTCTAAGGCCTTGGCTAATTTTTCGCCCCCCCTTGACAAATAGGGCAGTTTCTGCTTAACCTCGATCGCCGCTTCTGGATCGATTTCTGTGGCCGGTTTATCGATGATTTGGTGATTGACTTTCACTTCTCCAGCGCGAATTAATCGCTGTGCCTGTTGACGGGAATCACAGAGATTTTTGGCTACTAATAATAAATCTAATCTTTGTTTCGGCAAGGAAGGCCTCCCAATAATCAGCGCCTAATTCTAAAAAATACCTTATTTTTCCCCAAGCAATCCCAGAAAGAAGATTATAAGTAAAGAAAGGGGTAAGCGAAACCCATCAGCTAAATTTTCGCTGCCATCCCGATATTTTATGGATAAAGATACTCGATTCGCCATTTTGGTCATTGGCATCCCCTTTCTAGGACTAGCTTACTGTGGCTTGATTTTTGCCGTGATGATTTATTGGGTCTGGGCCCGGGAACATCCCGTGACCATGGCCACTTTTTTTGTCCTTGCTCCTTCTTTGATTTCTGGCTCTATTTGGCTGTTAGCTTCCTATAAAGCCCGTCAAAAGCAGCGTTTGGGTTTATAGTTCAATGTAGAGGCCGATGGCATTCGTCCAAGAAGAATCAATAATCAGTCTTTAGTCAGAATCAGAGCAGCACAGGGCTGACATTTAGGGGCTGGGCGCGATAGGATGAAAAAGTGCTAGATAAAAACTCCCCTCCCTTACAGTCCTTAGTGGCGGGTCACTGGTTCAAGCTCATCTGTGGAGCTAGTTACCAAGATTTGCCCACGATTCGCAACCTCGCCTTGGCCTATACTATCGCCGGAGCCGATTGTATTGATGTGGCTGCCGATCGAGCCGTGATCCTTGCGGCCCGCGAAGGCATGGAAACCGCCGCCAAAATCGCCGGATTCCCTGCCAATCAACGACCTTGGTTAATGGTCAGTCTCAATGACGGTGAAGATCCCCACTTTCGCAAAGCTGTCTTTAACCCGCAACTCTGTCCGGTCGATTGTCCCCGTCCCTGCGAAAAAATCTGTCCCGCTTATGCTATTGATGGGGGAGGAGTGATTGAACAGCGCTGTTATGGTTGCGGTCGTTGCTTACCCGTTTGTCCCGAGCAGATAATCGAGACAAGATCCCGTATCTGTCAACCTGAAGAAATTATCCCCTTAATTATCGAAATGGGAGTAGATGCGATCGAAATTCATACCCAAGTCGGTCATGGAGAGGAATTTGCTCGACTCTGGCAAGCGATCGCACCTGTAAGTAAAAACCTAAAAATCCTGGCCATAAGTTGCCAAGATGATGAATATATCATTGATTACCTCCACGATCTGCGAGAAACCATTTCACCCCTAAGCTGTCCTCTGATTTGGCAGACGGACGGCCGACCGATGAGCGGCGATATCGGCAAAGGAACCACCCACCCGGCAATTAATATGGCCAAAAAAGTCCTCTGTGCCAATCTAGCCGGATTTGTGCAGTTAGCCGGGGGAACCAATGACCATACCGTGACCAAATTACAGCAACTGGGACTGAGAGAAAAAATCGCTGGTATTGCATCTGGAAGTTACGCCCGTTCATTGATTTTGCCAATTTTAGAGCATTTAGACCAGCCTAACCTTGAAAAT
>NZ_JASJFG010001066.1:0-2427 GCF_030065375.1 Microcystis sp. M49636_WE2
GATATTTTCTAGGTGTCGATAGCCTTGAATAGAGGTTCCTTTTAGGTTCAAAAATTTATCAACTATCATAAGTAAAATAATCTCGTTTTTGGCGATTATATCAAATCTTAACTCTATTGTCTATCTTTGTGGCCTTAACTTGTTTGTGCCTTAAGTCCTTCCCTATATGAATTTTAGCTTTTATTTTAAGTTAATTATTTGCATAACAATTCTGGAATAGCCTATTTTTCCGATTTTATTGATACAAAGAGCGGGTGAAATCTAAAACTTTTTGTTGCTTTTCTTTGGGTAATTTATCGATTAAAGCTGTTAGCTTTTCTGTTAAAGATAACCAAGTTTTGTTCTGAGCTTTCCAGATGACAATAAATTGCTGCATTGGGAGAGAACAAAGGGCTATAGTTTCCCCTAGATCATTACTAAATTCAATTTCGTAACAACCATCATTGTAGTCTTCAACAATTGTCCCTTGTTCTCCCATTATTAAGTTATGTTCAGGCAAGTCAACTAATAATTCCACAAGGTCAAATAATTCTGGTTTAATCATGGTTTTTTTCTCACATATAAAGTTACTAATTTAGCTGTATCACTATCAGGCTCAACAATCCATCCAGTCCTCACTATTTCTTGTTGCCCTGGTTCAATTCCTGTAATTTCTAGGTCAACTTGATAGCGTTTGCCATGTCGATCTGTACTTTGATAAACAGCTTTTGCTTCAAGGGATTTGTTAGCGATTTGTTGTAGAAGTGGCTCATAATTATCTTGAGTATATCCTAAGTGGCGTTGAAACATGATGGCTTTATTTAATCCTTTTGGATTGTCTAAATTGAGAGCATATTGGGTTAATTTTCTAGAATCTATTTTGACTTTGTTGACAATATCTTTTAATTTCATTGGAATTAAGACGATTATTAATTTTGACTTTGCCTCTAGTTTCATATTTCATAAGGGAGCATCTCACCCTTGCAATAAGTAGAAATGCTTAATGAGATCAATAAAAAAGTTAAAAAAGGCAACCATTTAGCTCTGTACTTTACCCGTACAAAAATACTAGCTATGGCTAAAAGTCTTACAGAGCCTGAGTTAAAGCCATATAATACCAATGAGCTACTGAACACAAAATCCTGAAGTCTTTACGCAGATAGGGTTTGAGGCAAAAATTTTCCAATTTGACCTTTCGACCATTATAGCTTGTTTCGGGGCAGAAAACCAGCAAAAACATGGCTACAGAGGGAATTGCTTACTCTAGAGATTAATGACATCATCTGTGATCATAAGGTTAGCGATCACTATAAAGCCAACTCCACAGAATCGCTCTACTCTAGATACAGTCAACGGTACAGCCATTTTCAAGGGGAAAATGTACCCAGTAGCGTCTTTTCAATTTTTTCTGAGAAGCGACCTGCAGTAAGGGTAAGGGTTCCGCCCCAATGCCAATAAACAGCGATCTTATCTCCCCAAGCCTAGATTATACTGTTCGGATATGCCCTGCCCTACAGTTTGAGTTTTCAAGCTTATGGGTGCTAGTTTTCGGTACTTGTTAGAGTCTATAAGCTGCGCTGGTATTGGAACTTTTAGTACAAATGCTCAAACTGCACCAGTCAAGATTTAATGGGTGAAAAGTATGTTAACATCGCTGACTCTTCGGAATTTCAAAAGCTATCAGGAGGCAACCTTGTCTCTAGCACCCATAACCTTTTTAATCGGTGCTAATGCGTCAGGTAAAAGTAATACACTAGAAGCAATTCGCTTACTTTCGTGGTTAGCGAAAGGCAGCAGGTTAGATGACATTGAACGCAACATTCAAAGCGGGAATGCAATTGCTCGTGGACAAGCGATCGATCTTTTCGGTGCAGAAAAACAGTATTTTACCTTGGGAACACACATTGATAACGCTCCTGACGGTTGGACTGATTTCGAGATTGAAATTGGGCTATTATCAGACCAACTTATTATAATCGGAGAAAGTGTCAGTAAAGCTAGTAAAGATCAGGAATTAACACTTTACAAAATTGATGGCGATCCCAACTCACACACCGATGAAATTAGGGTGATGTATAACAATTTTAAGACAGGTAAAAATAAGCCTCATATACCTTGTTCTAACCGACAAGCTATTTTTTATCAATTGGAAACTCCCAGTCGGTTCCAGCAAAGTCATACTCAATCACAAAAAATTATTCCAGCAGTTACTAAAGTAATTCGAGAAACCTTGAGAAATATTGTCTTTCTTGATCCTCGTCCAGCAGTAATGCGGGATTATGCTTACGCTAAAGATGATGATATTAAAGAAGATGGCTCTAACCTTTCTAGTGTTCTTTACGCAGTTTGTCAGCAGGGAGAGACTCAAAAAAACAAGTTGCTTGACTTCATTCGTTCATTACCAGAACAGGATATTACCGATATTCGCTTTATCATTACAGACCGCAA
>NZ_JASJFG010000217.1:0-3157 GCF_030065375.1 Microcystis sp. M49636_WE2
AGTCTGAAACCGTTTTTGTGGATGAGACGGGACAAATTACCGCCAAAGAACCCGTGAGAGCCTTCTACTTTGAAGAAAATCCCCCCAGCTTAAAAATGCTCTATATTCCTTCGGGGGAGTTTTGGATGGGAACCGAAGCGGAGGAAATAGCGCAGCTAGGGGAAAAATACAATGGGGATTGGTTCAAACGAGAATCCCCCAGACATTTAGTAAAAATCGCCCCTTTTTACCTAAGTCAAACTCCGATTACCCAAGCTCAATGGTTATATATTGCCCAAAGGGAAGATTTAAAAGTAGAGCGAGATTTAAACCCAGAGCCATCATATTTTGGAGGCCGCACAAACCCCGTTGAATATGTATCTTGGTTAGATGCTGTAGAATTTTGCCAAAGGCTCTCTAAAATGACCAAGAAACAGTATCGGCTGCCCAGTGAGGCGGAATGGGAGTATGCTTGTCGTGCTGGAACCACCACTCCCTTCCACTTCGGAGCAACCCTCACCTCAAATTTAGCTAACTACAATGGTACGCAACGCTTTGCTAGGGAACCAGCAGGAGAATATCGTGCGAGAACCACCCCCGTTGGGCAATTTCCCCCCAATGGTTTTGGTTTGTATGATATGCACGGCAATGTCTGGGAGTGGTGTCAGGATGACTTCCGGGAAAATTATCAAGGCGCACCTAATGATGGTAGTCCTCGGCTAGAAAAGAGCAAAAAACAGCAAAATCAGGCAAATAAAGCTCTGCGGGGCGGTTCTTGGTACAACCATCCAGATAACTGCCGTTCTGCTTACCGCTACGACGACGTCCGCCGCGACTACTTCATCAAGTCCTTCGGTTTTCGGGTGGTGTGCGGTGCTGGGAGGACTTTGTAACCCTTTTTCTCTTTTTTTCCTTTTTACCCTTTTTCTCCTTTTCGATTTTTTTAAACAAATGTACTATATGAGGTTGGCTGATCAGTAGCTGGTTATAATTAAATTGAAGACGGGTTTTAGGTTTTCCCCTTATCAAGGTAGGGTTGATTCATGAATCAACCCTACAATCAAACCTAGGGGCAGGGGGGATCAAACCCCCTTTATCAAGGGGGGCAGGGGGGATCAAACCCCCCTTATCAAGGGGGGCAGGGGGGATCAAAACCCCCATTATCAAGGGGGGTAGGGGGGATCAAAACCCCCCTTATCAAGGTAGGGTTGATTCATGAATCAACCCTACAATCAAACCTAGGGGCAGGGGGGATCAAACCCCCTTATCAAGGGGGGCAGGGGGGATCAAACCCCCCTTATCAAGGGGGGCAGGGGGGATCAAACCCCCCTTATCAAGGGGGGCAGGGGGGATCAAACCCCCCTTATCAAGGTAGGGTTGATTCATGAATCAACCCTACAATCAATTTTTCATTTAATTATAATCACTTACTTAGAGCTTGCTGAAAAAGTACGGGCGAAGCATTCGGATAGAAAATCTACGGTTTCACCGATAGGTTATGCCCGAATGCTTCGCCCCTACAGGACGCGGGCCGATACAGGACACTAAAACCCTTACCTCGTCTATATTTCATATTTATTCAGCAAACCCTACTTATGCCTACAATAATCATCCAAAAGACCCAAAAACGTCTTTTAATCTATAGAGAAAAACTCACCGATGACCTAGAAATAGAATTAGTCAAAATACCATCGGGAACCTTTACAATGGGTTCTTCAGAACAAGAAAGTGGTAATACAAGTGAAAAGCCGCAACACAACGTCACCCTGAAAAACTTCTTGATGGGTATTTATCCTATTACCCAAGCTCAATGGTTATATATTGCCCAAAGAGAAGATTTAAAAGTAGAGCAAGATTTAAAACCAGAGCCATCGCATTTTAAAGGCAGCACAAACCCCGTTGAAAGGGTATCTTGGTTAGATGCCGTAGAATTTTGCCAAAGGCTATCTAAATTAAGTAAAAGAAAATATAGGCTACCAACGGAAGCTGAGTGGGAGTACGCTTGTCGAGCGCAAACCAAACCCTTAAATCTCGACAAAGGAGAAACCTACCCCCCCTATCACTTTGGGGAAATTCTTACCCCAGATTTAGCCAACTATGATAACAATCTCGGAAAAACCACCCCTGTTGGGCAATTCTACGCCAACGACTTTGGTTTATATGATATGCACGGAAATGTCTGGGAGTGGTGTCAAGATGATTGGCGCGAAAACTATGAGGAGATAAAAAAGAGCAAAAAACAGCAAAATCAGGCAGATAAAGCTCTGCGGGGCGGTTCTTGGTACGGCAATCCGAATAACTGCCGTTCTGCTTACCGCGTCATCTACTACCGCCGCGTCAACAACAGCCACAACGACGGTTTTCGGGTGGTGTGCGGTGCTGGGAGGACTTTGTAACCCTTTTTCTCTTTTTTCCCTTTTTACCCTTTTTCGATTTTTTTGAGCAAATGTACTATATGTGTACTATAAAAGGATTGAGAGAATTATCATGAGTAGAAAAAGGGTTTCTCCGAGAAACCCTTTTTCTGTGGGTTACTCAACGGATTTAGGATAAATTGCTTGTTGAGACGAGACAAGAGGCAATAGTAAAGGGATTGGGGGAAGTTCAACTAATCTAAGAATAAGCGGTTTAAATGCGTCTTAGCTTACATCAACAGCTGCTCATGGCTCTCCTATTCTTTGTGTGATCAGCTTAACTTACATAGGACTGATCGATCTTTGTGTCCTCTGTGTCTCTGTGGTTCCTTCCACTCGCTCGCCAGCAGGACTGTATCAGCTAAAGTGGTAGAAATTGACCAACGATTCAATTCCCCAGTGGAAAAAGTGCGATCGCATTAATGGTCTTAACTCCCTTGGGATTCGGTTCGCGCATGGTAGTAACCGGAGATGTCACCAAAACCGATTTACCGCAACAACAAGAATCGGGGTTAATTGCCGCTCAAAAAATCCTAAAATCAGTAGAAGGGATCGCTTTTTGTTACCTATCCCGGGCCGATGTGGTGCGTCATCCCTTAGTACAAAAAATCGTCTCAGCCTACGAACAGCACGAAAAATAACAGATTATGGATATTAAACATGGTTTCGTCGATGCGGTGGGTAATACTCCCCTAATTCGTCTCAATAGTTTTAGCGAGGAAACCGGCTGCGAGATTCTCGGTAAGGCCGAATTTCTTAACCCC
>NZ_JASJFG010000295.1:0-7347 GCF_030065375.1 Microcystis sp. M49636_WE2
CGGAAATGATCGCCGCTTGTCGTCAAAAATTCCCCCATTTAGTCTGGCAAGTGGCCGATGCTAGAAATCTAGAACAATTTGCCGATAATTATTTTGATTTTATTCTCTTTAGTTTTAATGGCATTGATTATATTTCCCCTGCTGACCGTTTTCTAGTTTTAGAGGAAATTAGCCGCATCGGTAAAACTGGCGGTTATTTTTGTTTTTCTAGTCATAATCTTCAGGGAATTATCCCAGAATTTGATTGGAAAAAAAAGATTAGTTTCAATCCTTTTAGTAGCTATGTAAATTTAGTCCTCTGGGTGATTTTGCGTGCCTGTAATCCCTCTCTTAGCTACCAAAAGTTATTGACTGCTGACTATGCAATTATTCGGGATGAACCCCATAATTTTCGTCTCCAAAATTATTACGCCACCCCCAAAGAACAATTAAGACAGTTAAAGTCTTACTTTCAAGAGATTAAAATTTATTCTTGGAAAACCGGTCAGGAAATTAAAAGCGAACAAGAGTTAAATACTAATCTTGATCATTGGCTTTATTATCTCTGTGTTCTTCCCTAATATTATCCCGCTTTTTTGGGGGATATTGAAGTAATGCTTGGGCAAGATAATGACCGGTGTAGGATTTTTCACATTTAGCCACGGTTTCCGGTGTTCCCACCGCGATTAATTCTCCTCCCTTGTCCCCTCCTTCCGGTCCCAAATCAATAATCCAATCGCTACAGCGAATCACGTCGAGATTATGTTCGATGACGATAATCGAATTACCTTTATCGACCAATCTTTGTAACACATCTAAGAGATGATGCACATCATAAAAAGATAACCCCGTAGTCGGTTCATCGATCAAATATAGGGTTTTTCCCGTGGCCCGTCGGGATAATTCGGCCGCTAATTTCACCCTTTGCGCTTCCCCACCGGATAAAGTGGGGGCGCTTTGACCGAGTTTACAGTATCCTAAACCCACATCCACGAGAGTTTGTAATCTGGTGGTGGCCCGGGGGACATTTTCAAAGACCTTTAATGCTTCCTCGATCGTCATATCTAAGACATCGGCGATCGAATAACCTTTATACTTAACCTGTAGGGTTTCCCGATTATAACGCGCCCCTTTACACACATCACACTGCACATAGACATCGGGGAGAAAATTCATCTCGATGACGTTTACCCCTTGGCCTAGGCAAGCTTCACAGCGTCCTCCCTTAACATTAAAAGAAAACTGCCCCGCTTTGTAACCCCTAGCTTTTGCTTCGATGGTTTCGGTGAAAATCTCGCGAATAATGTCAAAAACCCCCGTATAGGTGGCAGGATTTGACCGAGGAGTGCGTCCTATCGGTGATTGGTCGATGACAATTACTTTATCAACCGCGTCCAATCCTTCCACTTTATCTAACTCTTTGGGGAAGGGAGTTAAACGGGTTAAATGATGTTGTAAAGCTGGATATAATAACTCATTAATTAGGGTGGATTTGCCTGAACCAGATACCCCCGTAATCGAGACTAATTTTCCTAAAGGAATCGTTACATCAATATTTCTTAGGTTATTTTGATGGCAATTTTTTAAAACTAAAGCATTACCATTCCCTTCCCTTCTTTGGTGAGGAGTTTCAATAACTTTGCGTCCCGATAGGTAGGCCCCTGTTATCGATTTTTTGGACTTTAAAAGGGTTTTAAAACTGCCTTGACAGATGATTTCTCCGCCATGAATCCCCGCTTTCGGACCGATATCGACCACATAATCGGCTGCCCGAATCGTTTCTTCATCGTGTTCGACGACGATTAAAGTATTACCTAAATCTCGCAATCTTTGCAGGGTTTCTAACAGTTTACTATTATCTCTTTGGTGTAATCCGATGCTAGGTTCATCGAGAACGTATAAGACTCCCGTTAATCCCGAACCGATTTGAGTCGCTAATCGAATTCGTTGGGATTCTCCCCCGGATAAAGTCATCGCTGGTCGATCGAGGGTAAGATAATCTAATCCCACATCGATTAAAAATTGTAGTCTCGCTTTGATTTCTTTGAGGGCTAATTCCCCAATTAATGCCTGTCTTGGGGTTAAATGACAATCATTAATTCTCTGCAAACAATCCCGAATGGGAACTCCGGTAAAATCCGTGATCGTATATTGTCCTAAACGTACCGATAAAGCTTCCGGTTTTAATCTTTTTCCGTGACAAACTTCGCAGGTTTGGTTAACAATATATTTTTCTAGTCTTTGTTTAATAACTTCCGAAGTGGTTTCTTGATAATTCCTATCTAAGATATTGATAACTCCGGCAAATTCTCGATAGTAACCGCGACCAGTATCGTAACGGTAATCATCTTCAAAATAGATCGGTTCTTTACTACCATAGAGAATGATATCTTGCTGGGTTTTTGTTAGTTTATGCCAAGGAGTTTGGATTTCAAAACCTAAAGCTTGCCCTAAACCGTAGAGGAGAGAAAGATAGTAGGAATTATCCTTATCTGACCAGGGGGCAATAGCAGAATATACTGGTTGTTTCGGGTCTGGAATGACTAAATCTGCCGAAAATTTCCGTAAACTGCCCAATCCGTGACAGTTGGGACAAGCACCATAGGGAGAATTAAAAGAGAATAAACGGGGAGATAATTCTTCCATAACTGCCCCGTGTTCGGGACAGGCAAATTTCTCGGAAAAGACAATTTCTTTGGTAACTTCGGGATTATCTTCGTTATTCTCATCGAGAATTTCCACAATCGCTACACCGTCGGAATGCTTTAAACAAGTGGTTAAAGAATCCACTAATCTTTCCTGTAAACCCTCTTTTTTGATCAGGCGATCGATAACAATTTCAATATCATGAAGATGTTTTTTATCTAACTCGATGCCCTCGGATAATTCTACTACCTTGCCGTCAATCCGCACCCGGGCAAAGCCTTGGGAGGCCAAACTAGAGATTAATTGCTTATGAGTGCCTTTTTTGCCGCGAATTACCGGGGCCAAGATTTGAAAACGGGTTTTCTCGGCTAATTCCATCACTCGATCGCACATTTGATCGATGGTTTGGGGGGCAATATTGCGATCGCAATGGGGACAATGGGGTTCACCGGCACGACCGAACAATAAACGCAAGTAATCGTAAATTTCCGTAACAGTTCCCACACTAGAGCGGGGATTGTGGGAAGTGGATTTTTGGTCGATGGAAATAGCCGGACTTAAACCCTCGATCGCATCCACATCGGGTTTATCTAATTGTCCTAAAAATTGACGTGCGTAGGCGCTGAGGGACTCCACATAGCGGCGCTGTCCCTCGGCAAAAATGGTGTCGAAAGCGAGGGAAGATTTGCCCGATCCCGAAACTCCGGTAAAAACAATCAACTGATTGCGGGGTAATTCGAGATCAACATTTTTGAGATTGTGTTGTCGTGCGCCACGGATACGGATTGAGTCAGTTTGAGCCATCGGACGGTGCCAAGTAGTCCTTAACAATCATAGCCTTGATGAATGAGTTTCAGCTAGTAAGTAAGTAGTTATTAAAAATTGTCAGATACCCCCCTTATCAAGGGGGGATTAAGGGGGGGGCAGGGGGGAGCGAAGGCAAAATCTATCTTCTATTTAATTAAAACCACTTATTTAGAAAACCAGTCTTCTATCATATCAGAAGATTCTCGGGGTTAAACCGCTCTTTCGAGAAACTCGCGCATATCCCGATCGGCCGCAGGACAAAAGCTATGACTCGCTTCTTCTTCTAAATGGGCTAAAACTGGGCAATTAATCCGATAATCTGGTTCTTTTGACCGTTCTAGCCGCAATTCGTACACTTGTTTTTCCAGTTGTTCGATGCGGTCCACCAAAGCGCGAATAGCCACCGCTTCCGAGTCGGGTAAATCACCGTGTTCTAGGGGTTCCACCCGCGTCCCGGCCCGATAGATTAAACGACCTGGTACACCAACAACGGTACAATCGGCAGGAATATCGCGCAGGACCACAGAACCAGCACCGACGCGAACGTTATTACCCAGATAAATATTACCTAAAACCTTGGCCCCAGCGCCGACGACCACATTTTCCCCTAGAGTCGGATGACGTTTACCGCTTTCTTTCCCCGTCCCTCCTAAAGTAACTCCTTGATAGATGAGGGCATAATCACCGACAATGGCCGTTTCTCCGATGACCACTCCCATGCCATGGTCGATAAAAACACCCTGACCTATTTGGGCGCCGGGGTGAATTTCGATACCAGTCAGAAAACGGGCAAGATGGGAAATTAAACGGGGAATAAAGGGAATCCCGATCTGATATAGCCAATGGGCGAAGCGATGGCACAGTAAAGCTTGTAATCCGGGATAACAAAACAGTACCTCTAACCAGTTGCGGGCAGCGGGGTCACGTTCAAAAATGATCTTGAAATCGGCTAGGAGAGTAGATAACACGAGTCTTGATTCCATATTGATCGAGCTTATACTAATCCATGTTATCACTCCGGTAAATGAGCCGTTCAACTAAAAATCGAGCGAGTAACCCGTTTTCCTAGTTCGCTTTTACTGTTCTCGGCCAAATTTTGAAGATATCCTTAATTTCTCTCCTGTTTAATCTTCCTTTAACTTGGGTCTGAAAAAATGCGATTGTTTAGCCCTTTTTTTGCAGGTTTTCAGCTAAAAATATGATTCATGCTATCTATCGTCACCATTGGAAATTTTTATTAACCTTGCTGTCAATTGCTGGCAGTATCAACATCGTTACCGAATCGGCCTCAGCTTTAAATATCACCCGATTGAGCAGTCTTGGCAATAGTACAACTGCTGCTAATAACTTCGGGGCAGAAATTCCCGCTTATGACCCCTCTAGTCGCAGATTATTCCTGACCGGTCCCAATAATCGTCTAGATATTGCCGATATCAGTAATCCCGCTAGTCCTATTACCTTATCATCGCTCGATCTTAGCTCCTACGGTGCGGGGGTTAACAGCGTTGCCATCAAAAATGGTATCGTGGCCCTGGCCATGGAAGCTAATCCCATTACCAATAACGGCAGTGTAGTATTTTTCGATACTAATGGTGTCTTTCAGAGTCAGGTTACTGTGGGCGCTTTACCAGATATGTTAACCTTTACTCCTGACGGTAATCGGGTTTTGGTCGCTAACGAGGGGGAACCAGCTAATGGTGTCAATCCCGATGGTTCCGTTAGTATTATTGATCTTAGTGCTGGTGTTCTCAATCCCACGGTCAACACTGCTACCTTTACCAGTTTTAATGGTCAAGAGAACACTTTCAGAAGTCAGGGAGTCCGTATTTTTCCCGGTCAAACGGTTTCCCAAGATGTGGAACCGGAATACATCACCGTTTCCGACGATGGAACCACTGCATGGGTGTCTCTACAGGAAAATAATGCTATTGCAATAGTCAATATTGTTAACGCTCAAGTCACCAGTATTTTACCCCTAGGAGCCAAAAATTTTAACGCACCGGGTAATGGTTTGGATCCTAGCGATCAAGATGGGGTAGTATTTGGAGGAGCGACTAATTCCCCAGCAGTCAGAATTAATAATTGGCCGGTTTTTGGCTTATATCAACCGGATACGATCGCCACCGTTACCATCGCCGGACAAACCTATTTAATTTCTGCCAATGAAGGGGATACTAGAAATGAGGCTCGACGAGTTTCTACTCTAACTTTAGACCCCAATGCTTTCCCTAATGCGGCCACATTGAAATTAACCCAAAATCTCGGACGTTTAGATGTTTCTAGCATTGACGGACTCAATGGCCAAGGTCAATATAGCCAACTTTTTGCCTATGGTGGTCGTTCTTTTTCGATTTGGAATGTCACTAATGGACTGTCCCAAGTCTTCGATAGTGGCGATGATTTTGAACAAATTTTAGCGACTTTTTCGGCAACTCCCCTAACTGCTAGTATTTTTAATTCCGATGGCACTCCTAGCAGTTTCGATAGTCGTAGCGATAACCGCGGGCCGGAACCGGAAGGTTTAGCATTGGGAACTGTGGGTAATCGTCTCTATAGTTTTGTGGGAATAGAAAGGGCTGGCGGTTTCATGGTTTATGATATCACCAACCCTAGTAATCCTTTGTTCACCAATTATATCAACGATTCGCAATTAGGCGATATCTCTCCCGAAGGATTATTATTTATCCCCGCTGCCGATAGTCCTAATGGTACTCCCCTGTTAATTGTTGCCAATGAAGTGAGTCGTAATGTGGCGATTTATTCCGTTGAACCCGTACCCGAACCTAGCGCAGTTTTAGGATTATTAACCCTCGGATTAGCTGGTTATAGTTTGAAAAAAAGAGGGAATTCCTAATTAGGGTCTGCTGAAAAAGTTTTTCGGTGGTGGCAGGGTGTAGGGTGTAGGGTGTGGGGTGTAGGGTTTTACCGATTTTGAGGGGGTCAATTACCTAATTTTCAGGGAAAAAGTCCAGGGATTTTCCCCCCGATCACTCCCATATCCATTACTTTTTGATGGCCAAAAAGTCTAAAAGTTTTACCCAACAAGGTTTTTAGATTTATTCAGCAAACCCTAATTAGAGCCTTTAATTGATTAATGCTCATTCTTAATTCTCCTGAATCCTGACTACTGGCTCCTTACTCCTCACCTAAGGTCAGATTTTTGATTTTTGCAAGAGATCCATTAATCACATCGCGTAAAATGGTAGCGCCTCGGACCAATGGGGGCGTTTTCCCATTTGCCAGTCCAAATAGGCTAAATCGAGGATAGCGGGGGCATTTATGCCTAAATAGCTGGGTGTAGCTAATCTTTGATAGGAAATAGTTAAGTTTTCTAAAGTCTGCTGCCATTGTTCCAAAGTCATCAGGCTATCAGCTAAATAAACCCGATTACCCCGATAGATGCCCACATACAATTGTCCCCTAGTGGCGGGCATTTCTAAGGCTAGATGGGTATCGACGGGGTAAAAATCCCGTTGTGACCAAGCAAAGGCCGCTAAACTGGAGACGGTAAAAATCGGTAGCTGTAATTGTTGTGCTAGGGTTCTACCGGTGACTATACCGATGCGGGTACTGGTAAAGCTCCCCGGCCCCTTAGCGGTGGCTAGAAAGGCTAAATCAGCCCATTTTTGCGGAGCCAGGAACTGTTTTAGATAGGGGTGGAATAGGTTCGATAAATCCCTGTCTAAGTCCCAAGTTTGTTGACGACTATCATCGCTGAAATTAGAGATGGCTAGTCCTAGTTGGGGACTGCTGGTATGTAAGGCTAATCCGTAAACAGGGGAAGACAAGTCAATCTTTCTGTATTAGTAAGTTTTTATGGGTCGCCTGGGATTCGAACCCAAGACCAATCGGTTAAAAGCCGAGTGCTCTACCGCTGAGCTAGCGACCCGTTTCGTGTTCTGCACACGATTTATC
>NZ_JASJFG010001002.1:0-2435 GCF_030065375.1 Microcystis sp. M49636_WE2
ATTTTAAGAACAGTTAACTGATTTAGTACACACCGAGAGGAACAAGAGCGTCATGGGTTTATTCGATCGCCTTAGCCGAGTTGTCCGAGCTAACCTCAATGATATGGTGAGCAAGGCTGAAGATCCAGAAAAAATGCTGGAGCAAGCTGTCAGTGATATGCAAGAGGATCTAGTACAGGTACGTCAAGCGGTTGCTAGAGCGATCGCAGAACAACGACAAACGGAACAAAAATACAGCAAAGACCAGTCAGAAGCCAATAAATGGGAACAAAGAGCCAAATTAGCCCTTTCTAAAGGGGATGAAACTCTCGCTCGGGAAGCTCTTAAACGCAAGAAAGATTGCACGGAAACCGCCGCCATTCTCAAAAATCAACTGGATCAGCAAACGGTACAGGTAGATAGTCTGAGAAAAAACTTGATCGCGCTCGAAAGTAAGATTTCTGAGGCAAAAACCAAGAAAAATATGTTAGTAGCTCGCTCCAGAGCCGCAAAAGCTAACGAACAAATCCAGAAAACCCTTGGCAGTATCAATACCAGTAGTTCCGTGGATGCTTTTGAGCGCATGGAAGAAAAAGTTATGCAGTTAGAAGCCAGTAGTCAAGCGATCGGTGAAATCACTGGTAGCGACATGGAACGTCAATTCGCTGCCCTAGAATCAGGTAGCGATGTGGAGGATGAATTAGCACTGCTAAAAGCACAAATGTCCGGGGGAGTATTACCCCCCAGCACAACTTCTAGTCAACCCACTTTACCCCAAGCAACCACCGTCAGGGATTCGGTAGTGGATGCAGAATTAGAGGAATTGCGATCGAAGTTGAAAGAACTGTAAAACTTTGAGAGCGTCGAGACGTACCATCTACGGTACGTCTCTAGTTATTAATTAATTTTGTTGTTGAGATAGGGAATAAGCTAAAACGCATTTTAACCGCCTATCCTTAGATTAGTTCTCTCCTCCGACGTCGGGGTAGGGTTGATTCATGAATCAACCCTACTATGAATTAACCCTAACATGAATCAACCCTAACATGAATTAACCCTAACATGAATCAACCCTAACATGAATTAACCCTAACATGAATTAACCCTAACATGAATCAACCCTAACATGAATTAACCCTACTATGAATTAACCCTAACATGAATTAACCCTACTATGAATTAACCCTAGGGGCAAGGGGGGGTGTTGCCTCTTGGCTCATCTCAACAAGCAATTTAAATACTTAACATCTTCTTAATTGCTAGTCATAATTAACCATCACTATTATGCGGGATGATTTATCTAATTTACGTTCCTCAATTATCGAAGTAATTGCCTTACAAAAAAGAGCCGAACAACAGTACAACCAGGCACAAGCTGAGGTTTTAAAATGGCAAGAAAGAGTTAAACTCGCCCTAGATAAAGGTGATGAGTCTCTGGCACAAGAAGCTAATATAAAGAAAAAACATCACATTAATACCGCAAATATTATTAAAAATCAACTGGAAAAACTGAATATCCAAGTTGATAAACTGAAAGAAAAATTGCCAATTTTAGAAAGAAAGATTAACCAACAAAGTCTCGGCAGTATAGATACTATTTACCCTTCAGCTTTTGAGCGCATGGAAGCAAAATTTATGCAGTTAGAATCCAGTAGTCAAGCGATTGGTGAATTGAGTCCTAGCGACATGGAACGGGGGTTCTTCTAGATTCTGTGTGATAAGTTTAACTTACTCTATGATCGATCGATCTTTGTGTCCTTTGTGTCTCTGTGGTTCGTTCCACTCACTGCCCCAAGACTGTATCTTAGAATACATTTTACCCACCAAACCTGGGAGAGCCGAACGGGTATTCGTTGGACTAGAAGCGAGTAGCGATGTGGATGATGAATTAGCACTGCTAAAAGCACGAATGTTACTGGGTAAAACTGCCTATCCACCTACCCTTAAGGATTCAGCAGTAGATGCAGAATTAGAGCAATTGCGATCGAAGTTAAAAGAAATGTAAAACTTTGAGATTGTCGAGACGTATTACAGCCCTTCTCATCAATATGAAGTATAGCCTAATCTGGTATCTAAGACCGAAGACTGGCTAATGTTAAGCGTTTCTGCGTTTCCCAGAACGAAAACCTCGTACCTCATCATTAGAAAAAAAATCCCAAACAATGCCGCTCAAAACCCTTTAATTCTGAAGATAATCCTAAGATTCAGCCCGAAAAAGAGCCAGAAAGGTGAGGATAGCTAGGATGGAAGTGAAAAGCAATTTTGACTCGAAATTATCCCAAGGGATCGATCGCATTTAACGAAACCCTTACCCTAACAGCATAAGACAAGAGAAGGACTTACTAAGGAGAAACCCAGCCATGAAAATCGGCGTAATCAAAGAAAGTGACCAAGGCGAGGCGCGGGTGGCGCTAGTGCCGGATACCGTCGCCCGTTTAGTCAAGGCGGGATTTGAG
>NZ_JASJFG010000504.1:0-1096 GCF_030065375.1 Microcystis sp. M49636_WE2
AGTGATTGGGGGGAAAATTTAGGGATTTTTTCCCTGAAAATTAGGTAATTGACCACCTGAAAATGGGTAAAACCCCACACCCCACACCCCACACCCCACACCCTGCCCCCACGAAAAACTTTTTCAGCAGCCCCTAATTATAATCTGCAATATCGTCGGGCAAAAACACCAGGGGCGACTTGTTTTGTTACCCTTGTTACTGAGCATCTTTAAGCCTTTTCTTTATGATGCGTTCCCCAAAATCGATCGGTGGAGCAGTAAGTACCTAAGCAAAATTAATTACACATCTAAGCCACTACTCCGTCAGACTTCTGGTGTGAGGAAACAGTGAACTGAAAACTCAAATCCGATCCCTAATAGCTGTCTCCCGTCTCCCGTCTCCCGTCTCCTGTCTCCTGTCTCCTGTCTCGACTAGGAAATTAATTTTGCACGACTACTTATTTTACACACTTCATACCGGATGAGCAAGAGGGCTACGCCACTACTACCAAATCATTACCTGGCCAAGAACCGTAGAAGGATTAATCTGTCTCAACACAGTGATAGGAGTGAAAAGCTAATTTATGTCCCCTCAAAATCGCTGAAAATCTCTCTCTAACCACTTGCGGCACTATTCTCACCCTGGCAGTCTTAGAAACCATTCTATCGGCCGATAATGCCCTCGCCCTGGCCGCTTTGGTGCGAGAACTTCCCGACCCCAGACAAGAACGCCAAGCTTTAAACTGGGGATTAGCTGGGGCATTTGTCTTGAGAGTTGCCATGTTAGTGAGTGCCAGTTGGACAGTTAAATTCTGGCAGGTGGAGGTACTGGGTGCTATTTATAAGCATTTTGGGCAGAAATTTCGCAATATAGAGACAGAAGACCAAAATTTTGCCCCTAATCTCGGAATAGAATCTTTGGGTTCTGTTATTGTTCTGATTGCTTTTACGGATCTGGCTTTTTCCCTTGATAGTATGACAACAGCGATCGCCCTAGCCGATCGATTCTGGATTCTTCTGACTGGTGGTATTTTGGGAATGTTAGCCCTACGATTTTTGACCGGTTTATTTGTCAGGTGGTTAGCTGAGTTTGTTTACCTACAAGATGCGGCCTATC
>NZ_JASJFG010000349.1:0-3703 GCF_030065375.1 Microcystis sp. M49636_WE2
CCAAGCTTTTCTGGTCGGAACCCCCTAAGCCGAGTTTTCAAGGTGCTGCGCCGTCCACTTGGTTTTCGAGACTGGCCTTTTAATTCTAACGTAAAGCCAACCTAGAACGGCGGGGTTTCAGACCCAAAATTTCCGATGATTCCCGCGATCGATAATTGGCAGAGTCCGCTTCTACAGATTCGTTTTCAACTGGAGAGTCCCCAGTTAGCTATTTTTTATCCCGATGGCTCCCGGTTTTTGACCACCCTAGAAATCAAGCAAAAAGCGGAATTAGCCGAACAGCAAGCCCAACAGGAACGTCAACGGGCCGAATTGGCTGAGGCAAAATTAGCCCGCCTAGAGGCGCAATTACGGGCAATGGGGATTAATCTAGAGGAAAACTAACGAGAGGCGGGAAGGACGGGATTTAACCACTGGAGAATCTCATCTTTAAGACGGGAATTATCCCGGGCAAGTCCCTGTTTTAACCATTGGCCGATCGCATCGAGGGGAGTAAATACTTCTCCGGTTTGCCAACTGACATCTTGACTCAAGGGAGTGAGATGATTACCTGGGAGAGTTCGCAGGGCAATTAAATCATTAAAGCGTTTTTTTAGCAGGGGATTTAATACCAGCGATTGATCGATCGTGTCGTCTTGAAAACGGATTAAAAGATTGCGACGAATGGCATAATCTTGGAAAATTAACTCGTTTGTTTCTTCGGGGGAAGGGGTAAAT
Source organism: Microcystis sp. M49636_WE2 (assembly GCF_030065375.1). Taxonomy (NCBI): domain Bacteria; kingdom Bacillati; phylum Cyanobacteriota; class Cyanophyceae; order Chroococcales; family Microcystaceae; genus Microcystis; species Microcystis sp. M49636_WE2. The sequence continues at coordinate 718 of NZ_JASJFG010000349.1, forward strand.
TCGAGGTTAAAAGTGGTGTCAATTTGCAAAGGTTCGATAAAAGGAATAGCCCGACGAATCGGATAATTATTAAAGGAAATGAGGATATTTCCTTCCCGTTCCACTTCGTAGAGACTACCGATTAATAAATGCAGTTTACACCCCATACTGTGACCCAATCCGTAGATGGGGAGATAACCTTGGGGCAGACTATGATTCCAGCGCAGACGTTCAATAATATTATCAAAACGGTTTAAAACTGTGCGGGCGATCGATTTGTGATCGAGGGTATTAACAAAGGGAGTCGCGACAATAGCGTATCCTGAATTCCCAAGACTTTCTAATAACCAACGATAGGTAATATTCGGGGCCGCCGCCACAAATGCCCCACCTAAAAAGTGAATGATACCCCGGGGACGACGGGGGAGAAAAACCCAATTACCTGCTATTTCTTGCCAATTCATAATTAGTTATCAGTGAATTAAGTAGCTGGTTATAATTAAATTAAAAATAGATTTTAGGTTCGATCCCTCCTTAGTCCTAGGGTTGATTCATAGTAGGGTTGATTCATGAATCAACCCTACCCTTAGTCCCCCCTTGATAAGGGTGGTGTCTGATAATTTTTAACGCCTACCTACTTAATAACTTAGTCACTCACCAAATAAAGACTACTTGATATTATACTAAATCCTGTTTAAAAGGGATAGGAGATTAGCCAGAGATTGGCACCACCAGATAAGGATAACTGTTTGCCCAAGTTATAAAAGATCGGAATGAATATTTTTATGCCAGTTTTTGCTTAATAAAAGCCACTAATTGAGACATTTGTTTCTTGATAGTTTCCATTTCTGTTTGCATTTGGGCAATTTGGGCATGGAGAGTCTGAATATCGGTGCTATAATCCCCAGTGAGTTCCTCTAGTTTCGGGCTAGAAACTGTCGGTTTGGGAGAATACTGTTTTGCCTTGGCTATCGCTTCTTTAATCGCTTGTATCAATTGTTTTTGGTCGAAAGGCTTCTCAATAAAGGCAAAATGCTGGAAAGGTTCGGGGATTTTCTCTACTACCTCCTCTTTCCGTCCTGACATTAACACTAGGGGGATACTTTTGAGATTATCTTCGCTTTGGATTTGCTGAAACACCTCCCAACCGCTCATTTTCGGGAGAAGGAAGTCCAAAATAATCAAATTCGGGTTTTTGGTACGGATGAGATTATAACCCTCTAATCCGTCTTTAGCTTCGAGGAATTCAAAGTTACCCTCTGGTAACATATCGCGAATGTGCATCCTGATCACTTTACTGTCATCGATAACGAGAATTTTATGATTTGACACGATAGACACCTTAGAAAAGAGACAATAGATCAGCTCGATGCTCCGAGGGGGTATTGAGGAAAACTGTCGGGATAGGCATTGAGGATTCCCAAAAAACCCTTAGAAACTAAGATACACCTTGACACTCCCGTCGCGCTCATGCGAGAGATTCTTGGTTCATCGAGTTTCCTTAATCTGGCAGGACGTATCCAACCAAACCAGAGGGAATCTCTCCCCAAGCGTATTAGTTTCGGTATGCCCTACCGTACTTAGTCCCTTTTTGAGAATGTTGATAGCGGCGTTAATATCTCTATCTTCTACATAGCCACAGTGGGGACAAATATGGGTTCTTGTCGATAGAGATTTAGGGACTTTTTGACCACAATTAGAACAATTTTGACTCGTGTTATGGGGGGCTACTGCTACCGTAGCCTTACCATATTTAAAGCCAAAATATTCTAACCATTGCCGAAAAGTTGACCAAGCCACATCATTAATAGATTTAGAGAGTTTAGAGTTTTTTACCATGCCTTGAATATTTAAGTTGACCTGGGCGATGAAATCGTTAGATTTAATGACGTGCAATGCCTCTTTTTCGACAAAGCCTTTACGTTGCCTACTTACTCTTAAATGCTTTCTAGCATATCTCTTTCTAGCTTTTTGGTAGTTGTTTGATTGGGGTTGACCTTTTCTAAACTTTTTAGATTTTTTCCGATTCAGACGGTTTAATCTTTTTTCTGCTTGGCGATAGTATTGCGGTATTTCTACCGTTTCCCCATCACTATTAGCGTAGAAAACTTTTAAACCTACATCCAATCCCACACATCTTTTAGTCGGTTCTAGCGGTTTAGCATATTCCCGAATATCAACACTTAGACAGAATTGGACATAATAACCGTCTGCTCGTTTAACAATCCTAACTCGTTTAATTTGGTCTATGGGGTAAAAGTTTAGGTCTCTAGTTCCTTTTAGTTTAACCGTGCCAATGTTTTTCTTATCTGTGAAAGTGATTTTCCTTCTATCCTCTGATAATTTCCATCCAGAGTTTTTATATTCCACAGAACGATTATTTTTCTGAAATTTAGGATAACCTTTTTTTCCTTTAACCTTTTTCTGACAATTATCATATAAACGGGCAATAGCTGACCAAGCTCGTTCGGCCGATGCTTGTCTGGCCGTAGAATTTAGAGTATCGACAAACTTGAACTGTTTGGCGAGAACTGCACAATATTTATTGAGAGAATATTTATCGATTTTGTCTTCTCTCTTGGCATCCATCCAAAGCCTTAAAGCCTTATTTCTGATGAATTGTACTGTACGAATAGCTTCATCAATGGCAGAACATTGACTTGGTTTGACCACGGCTTTCATTTCTAAGACAATCATTGTTTATCGACCTCAAACAACTTATTTTAAGTTAACCTGTAGAGCATCGGATTGTCAAGATTTTAGTTGTGCTTCGCTGTTTTATATTGGTCGGGGTTTCATCCCGTTGCGCTCAAGCAAGGGCTTCGGCCGTGAGCTCAGCCGAACGGTCTTCACCCCGACATTTGAGATAAAGAAAAAACCTCGGTTAATGTCCGAGGCTGCTGTTGTAGGAGAACTCAATGCAAAACAAAAGGAAGATACCAAAACCAAAGAGGTTTTTATCGGTAAATCACCCTTATTGTCCCATTGTAACCCCTGTTTAAGCGTA
>NZ_JASJFG010000767.1:0-7279 GCF_030065375.1 Microcystis sp. M49636_WE2
CAGCAGCTTGATCATGCGGTCTTGCAAGACGGTTTCACCAATGATGACAACCAGTACAGCCGGTTTAATGGGTAGGGATGAGGATGACATGGGCAACTCCTAAAATGGGTTTTTCAAAGACAATGTTATTGACATCCTCACCACGCTACTTTTTTAGGATGGTCGCGTCAATGGGGTTGACGCAGATAGCGAAAAACGCTTAATTGCTTAAGTCTGACTCTTTCGACCCGTCCGTTTTGAGTGTCCGAATGCCGGACGGCCACTTTGAACAAGTCGAAAAAATCTCATCTTCAACCTTATTTCCTAGAAAGTTTTACTCGTTCAAGGCCGAATTTGAAGTCTTTTCTGAACGAAACCCCCTACTATCTGTGGTCAGGGTTCAGTTTTTAGCTTGGTTATCGCTTTTTTCATTGTAGCTTAAAGCCGTCCTCAAAGGACGGGGTTTTCAAGCCAAATTTTCGATAATAGAATACCTGACTGGGGTACGCTCAAGAGATGGCGATCGCCTCTGTTGTCGGTATCAAAATATTCTCGGAAATCGGCTTGGCATCGGGTAAGTAGTCCATAAAAAGCCTCATCTGATTCATTTGTACGGGACCAAAAATAGTGGCAAAAGAAACATCGGCGGCATCTCGTCCTGTGCCAACGCGAATTAGCCCGCTCTGAGGCACAAGGCGGGTAGGATCGAAAAGATACCAGCGACCCCCTAGATAAGCCTCAAACCAGGCATGAAAATCGGGGGGATTTAAACCATAGGCGTAGCCGGAAACAAAGCGTGCCGGAATGTTCAAAGCTCGACAAAAAGCAATGCCTAAATGGGCAAAATCACGACAAACGCCTACCCGTTCTATCGCTGTATCGCAAGCAGAAGTTAAAGAATCACTGCTACCAGAGAGATACAAAACATTGTCATAAATCCAGTTACAGATAGCTGTCACCCTGGAATAACCAGGGACTAAATGGCCAAATTCAGCCGCGACAAAGCGCAATAATCGATCTGACTGACAGTAACGACTCGGATAAAGATAGTACAAGATATCGAGGGGTAAATCGGCCGGCTTTACTTCAAAAATCGTACTGGGGTCTGAATAATAAGGAGATAAGCCAACGGTTGCTCGATAGGAAATTTGCAAATTGCCAGGAGGGGCATTGAGTCGAAAGTATCGATTTCCACTGACAGAAGTGATGTATTCCTCAATCGACCGTTGAGAGTTAGAATGGAGGTCTTCCTGAACAATAATCTGATGGTTGTTGCTGACAATAGCAATATTAAAAATCAGAGTGCTTGCTTGCTCAATGCTGTAGGTTAATTCACAGCCAAGCTCATACTTTAGCATATCGTTTTTCCCTGTCCTTTCAATACGAGCAGATGCTGGAGCCGAAGCCGATTGTAACGCTGCACCCATAAACAAGGCAGGTTGAAGGCTGTTCCCACGGCGAGGTTTACCAGCACACCCCAGCCAGGAGTCCAGAGCATCGTCACTAACCAAAACAGCCAGATGGCGATGTGAACGTATTCCGCGCGACGGGTTTCAGCCAAAAAACGGGACATTACGGCACAGTCCCCACCGCCAACGGATGTTTTGCGAAAACCTCCCGGGAAGAAATCCCCTGCTTCTGGCAACCGATCCTTCCATCGCTTGATCCGCAGTACCCGATTGTACCATTGTCTATCTTCCCCCCAGGGTCGTGGCCGGGTCAGGCAGGTGTCCGTTTCTAGGAATTTCAGGGGAAGTCGATGACCGACAAAACCGATCAAAAGTGACCAGGCTGTCCAACCGACCACACAAAGCCCGACAATTACCCCATCCGGTAACTGTAGTATAGATAATCTCATTCATTCACCTTGCCATCGGGTACTTATCCTTCGTCCTTTCCATTCGATTTGACCACGTTCGAGATTCAGAATTGCCAGCAGGAACACTGCAATGAAGAAGGCAACCGGAATGGGGAAGAAAAAGACGATTGCTCCGAATGAACCCACTGGCCATACAATTATGGCTAACTGTATGGCGAAGGCAAGATAAAGCAGTACGTTATATAGTAAGGATGAATTCCCGACAATCGGCCAGCCGAATAGGGATGCGGGCAGACACCAAGCCGCCCAGAACAACCCTGAAAGCCAGAACACAACCGCCAGCATCCGCAGCCAAGAGACTTCCCCTGCTGCGGTAGCAAAGTTTTTGTCGAAACCAACAACCAAGTCCCGCAGCCCGCCGGGGTACATCCGATAGTCCAGTTGGCCATGACCAATGTATGCACTCACTGGCAGTCCCGCACTCTCATAAATATGAGCCATGAACCAGTCTTCTACAACATATCCTGCCACAGCGTCGTGGCCGCCGACCCGCTCATAGTCATCCTTGCTGGTAGCCATAGCCGGTCCAAAAGCCACACCACCTCTTGCTCCCAGTTTGACGGCCATCAAGCCGACGAGATTGAACAGAACCGCTAACAGTTCGTAGGGGCGTTCAGTGCGGTGATAGGGCTGAACTGAGACCAGACCACCTAAGTGTTGAACAGTTGCCACCAGCCTGCGGAGCAGCTCCTCCCCTGGCTCAGTGTCGGCATCGAGAAAGACGAGAATATCGCCAGATGAGGCTGCATATCCGGTTTTGAGTGCCCAGTTTTTCCCTGTCCAACCTGTGGGCAAAGGGCTAGTCTGCACTACTTTCACCCCGGCCTGTTCGGCGATCTGTGGGGTAGCATCGGCGGACTGGTCATCGATGACAATGATTTCGTAGGGCTTGAATGTTTGCTGCTTTAAGGCTGTTAGCAAATTAGGGAGGGTACTCTCTTCATTCCTCGCCGGAATCAAGACCGAGACTTTAGGCGAACCGACGACTGAAAGGTCTGGAAGTCGCGGCAACCGCCACATCAATCCCCAGCCTATTAGCCAGCGCACCACCAGTGTGATGGACATCAGATCCATAATAATTCAACCTTTCCTTCCGTCTAGAACATCACTCACCTACCGATACGAATTCCCTTGAGAAAACTCAGCAATCCGAACACCTTAAGAATCCACAAAACGAGGGCGATGACAACCACAATGTTCAGGATTTGCTTGATCTTGCTGTCCATCGGAATGTAGTTGTTCACGAGCCACAATAGAACCCCAACCACGATGATAACTACCATAAACTGTACCAGATCCATGACTGATCTCCTTTCTCCGATCTAATGAGTTTCGTCAAGCATTTTATTCTCTTCATTATTATATATGCTCGTTTATATATGCTCGTTAGGTGGCCCAAGCAATCGCACACAATTCTTGAAGATACGCAATAAATCTACAAGATATCCTCATGGAATAGCAATTAGGAGATAAATATTAAATTTTTCAAGTTAGTATACAGAATATGAACTATCTGTTTACAGGTTCGCACAAAACAATGTTAACGGACAAATGTTCATCACTAACAGCCCTGATTGAAAAACACTTTGGCACTCTAAAAGACCCTGGATCGTTACACAACATTGAGAATTTGCTGATAGATATTATTGCGATTAATATCTGTGCAACCATTTGTGGGGCGAACAACTGGGAAGCAGTTGCTGCCTATGGTATAACCAAATATGAATGGCTAAAAACTTTTCTAGCTCTGCCTAATGGGATTCCCTCTCATGATACATTTATCCGATTATTTGCCCGTTTAAAATCAGAAGAACTCCAGTCATGCTTTATTAGTTGGATGCAAGCAGTTCATCAGGTGACCAATGGAGAACGCTTAAATGTGGACGGGAAAACCTTACGAGGGGCAAAAGAACGAGGAAATAACCGAAGTTTAATTCCTATGGTAAGTGTCTGGTCAGCCACTAATCATTTGGTACTTGGTCAACGAAAAGTCGCTGAAAAATCCAATGAGATTACTGCTATTCCTGAATTATTGAAGATTTGAGAAATTCGAGGTTGTTTAGTAAGTATTGATGCCATGGGATATCAAACTGAAATTGCCTCTACAATTATTGAGCAAGGCGCTGATTATGTATTAGCATTGTGAAAGGCTGATCTGCCAAGCATTATACCCTCAGTTATCTTTTGTTATCGTTTGAGTCCCGCTAAATAGGGCTTGCTGAATAATGGTAAAACCCTTTTAAAATAAGGCTTTTGACCTGTTAAAATCCGATGTTCATGCTGCGAAAATAGGATTGGGACATTCAAAAACCTTGCATTATCCTTTTTTTAGTACATAAACCAGTACAAAAAAGAGGGCAACAAAGCCTGAAACGACCGGCTATTGACGACCGACGACCGACTCCTAACCCCACCAACAAACTTTTTCAGCAAACCCTAAATAAGCAATTCGACTCACCACTACTTCCAGATCGCTACCCCATAGTCTATCCCTTTCCTGGCGTTACTGGGTTTTCTGCGTTTGCTCCAGATATTTCTGCACACTCTGTCCCATCTGCACCAGATTCGGTTCAATCTTTTTGGCCAGAAGCTCTTCGACTAGGTGAACTAAGCGACTGAGCAAGAAGGGGGGCACACTGTGAACTGCGCTGAGGTCAATCCTCACTTCGACTCGGCTTTCCACCAATGTGCAATTGCCTCGATCCAGAAAGCGGTTCTTGCCAGCGCAAAACACCGCCTCTCGGTAGGCATGGGTTTCAATTTGCCAGTCTACAGTAAACTCATTGTTGTCCCAGATATCGTATTCCGTCCAAGTGAACAGTTCTTCACTCAAAAGTGCCCGAGCAGCGGCTGGGATGTCCCCACCCCCATGCCACTCCAGCACCAGTCGCACCAGTCGCTCCGCTTCCTGGCGAGACTTGAGTTGCAGCGATCGCACATTGGGCAGATACGGCCCCAACTCCATCAGCTTGTCCCGATAGGTGGCATAAACCAAGGATCGAGAAAACGACACCTGTGAATCAACGGAAATTTTGATCATCTTTGGGCTCCAACGGCATGGGGCAAGATATGCAGTTTAACGCGGGTATGAACTACTTGTACATCTTCAACCCCTATCCGCCCGAATACTCCGACCCCGTTTAACTCCTCCTTCCACGGCGTTCAAACAACCGTTCGACCTTGGGAATTAAGGATAAGATTCCCAAGGCTAAGAGAGTGCTGAGAATGGCCGTCGCTTCTCGCCCCATCCCTGCCGCTACGCCGATGGCCGCCGTTAGCCATATGCCCGCCGCCGTGGTCATCCCCTTAGCCTCCTCTTGGTGCCTTCCTATAATGATCGATCCGGCCCCAAGGAATCCCACCCCAGCGATCAAACCCTGCAACACACGAGTTAAATCTGCGATCGATGCCCCAGATTGTTGAGGAATGAGGACGAAGAGTGCTGCCCCGAAAGAAACCAGCATATGCGTTCGCAACCCTGCCGCCTTGCCCTTGATCTCCCGATCGTACCCCAGTAGACCACCAAGGATCGCCGCAAGCAAGAAACGTAAAATGATGCGGATAATTTGAGCCACATCGGTGATCTCGGAGAATTCCGATAGCACAGTATTCCATATCACTTGCCACACACCCGTAGTCCCTCCTTACTTTGGCTGTACTTCATTCTACAAAGTTGGCTGTAATTTCTTTATTGATGTCCGATCGTTCTACCGATAGATTGCATCATCAATCGTGACTCGGAAAAACTCACCCTCTGACTCAAACCGCTCAGTGCCAAAGTACCATCCAATCCGCAGACGGGTCGGAATGGTATAGCCACAGAATGTGCCTTCTTCCTCTATAATTCCACCGAAGTCCACATAATGAGACTTAGACAAAAAACAAATCGAGAAAAGCCTCAACTCCAATCCCCGCTTGGGATTTACTTTGAGAAGCCCAAAATCGCTGAAACCCAGATATATCAAGGAAAATCATAAATCGAGGTTAACCCTTTGTCCCGTAATGGTTTGAGCCTTTTTTGCTGACCGAAAACGCCTAAGTCCCATTAACATCAATCACTCGAATCGCTTCGCACTCGCAAAGATTACACTGGACTTTACCCAAACTTTCAACTCCCGAACAAGGGCAATCTGGTCGCGATTTGATGCCTCTACTGACTTGGTAGTTATGGCTGGCTCGTGAGATAGTACAAGATAATCCTTTACCTTGGCAGAAGCCTCTTCCACAAAACTCTCTGACTCCTGGAAGGGTCGCTCAGGGTTTTGGGGCAATTTTAGCGGTGATTGGTACACCCGCCTGTTTCCCCAAAACCCGAGGAAAATCCCAGGGCTGGCCTAAAGGCAAAAAACGGACTCCAAAAATCCCTTATCCTACGGTCAAAAAACGCTATTCTGCCCCGCCTAAATCGAAAAAGACCGCATCTTAATCCTTCATCGTGCTTTTTATCTCTTTCTCAGTCTTTTATCCCTATTTGTGCCAATTTGGGCTGCAAATTAGTCTAAACAGAAGTTATGATTCTTATTTAACCATCTTTTAACGGCCGCATTTTCACAGTCTTGTTTTTGATGCCCATCTTGTTTTTTTAATGAATTCTGGCTCTAAATTAATTACTTGTTTTTGATTAGGAGAAACCACCCTAGGTGTGACACAGCCATGAAAATAAGTTGTAGTTCCCTTTCGATGATTACGACAATTACAATGAGGGCAATTAATTTTCTTAGATGAGAAATTTCTGTGCCATCTAATGCCACTAAAATTTCTCCATCTAAGTAGAGAAACTTTTTCAAAACTCCCTTTTCCTTTAACCATTGATAGACTTTTTGAAAAGTCCTAGAGACAGTAGAGGCTGGCACTGGCTCTGGCTCTAACAGATTTCTTATTTGATTATCCCTAGGAATTTTTTCAATTGAAAATAAACTTTCAGCATTATCTTTTCCCTTATTGCTTTTTATTAAACGTTGATGGTATAAAAAAGACGGCGACTGAGTAAAAAAGACTGAAAATGCAGCCATCACGGCATCTTATACCTGATATTTTGTATTATTTCCAGGTTTCCTCTCATCGGGTAAATCATGTAATTCTTGACGTAAAAATTGCATTAATTCCGAAATTTCTAGGGTTGCCGCTTTTTGAGCCATCTTGGAATAATTTGACGTGCTGGTGGATTTCTAACTCACCCATTTTACCTTAGCTGACAATAATTATAAATTTTTATTTCCCTTGAATTCCTTATTCTAAAAACAGAACTATCTTCCTGAATTTACCCCGTTCGTTCTCAGCCAATCCCTTTGATTGCTTGAGTATTTATACTTAATTTATCCAACCAATTGTTTTTTTAGTGATCGCCTCTCCCTGAAAAATAGTCACTTTCTACTATATTTTGCCTTCCAAAATCGGGGTTAATGCTCTATTTATTTCAAA
>NZ_JASJFG010000291.1:0-12277 GCF_030065375.1 Microcystis sp. M49636_WE2
GTCCGCTCCTGTGGCTGTGGTCGCTCCCAATGCGGTTAAAACCGCTTTAAAAATCGATCCCAAGATTAAAAAAGTGGCTGTCTTTTTTGCCCAAAATGATGCTTTTAGTAAATCGGAAACGGAAACTTTTCAAGAAACCCTAAAGAGTTTAAATCTTGATATTGTCACCGTGCAGAAATTCCAAACCACCGATACAGATTTTCAAAATCAAGCCACCGCCGCTATTAATATTAAACCGGATTTAGTGGTTATTTCTGGTTTGGTTGCTGACGGGGGTAATTTGGTCAAACAGTTGCGACAATTAGGTTATCAGGGTTTAATTATTGGGGGCAATGGTTTAAATACTTCTAATATTTTCCCAGTTTGTCAAGCTCAATGTGATGGTATTCTCATCGCTCAAGCTTATAACCCGGAATTAGATAATCCTATTAATCGGGATTTTGTCGGCGCTTATACAGCAGAAAATAAAAAAGCACCGCCCCAATTTACCGCTCAAGCTTTTACGGGAATTCAAGTTTTTGTCGAGGCATTAAAACGGGTAGATGATAAAAATAAACTCAGTACACTTTCCCTCGAACAAATTCGCCAACAATTAAATCAGGAAATCTTAGCGGGTAAGTATGTCACTGTCCTGGGAGATATTGCTTTTACTCCCGAAGGGGAAATCATTCAGGATAAATTCTCCGTCGCACAAATTAAAATGGATGCCGATGGTAAAAATGGTAAATTTACTTTTGTGGAAAATTAATAAGTAAGTGGTTCTTCTCGCTTCTACCTCGTTGCAAGGGTATCCCTTGCAACGAATTTCCAGAGGTTCTAGCTTTTGTGTAATCCTAAATCCTGTTTAAAGTGTTTAAGACTATTAAATTTGTGACTTTCCCTCACCTATAGGTGAGCAGCAGAAGTTATTCAAAGAGGGCGAATGCAATTCGCCCCTACAATAATATTATTAATATTATTGCGCCAATGGTAGGAGCGCACCGCGTGCGCCCAAAATGTCCTCTAGATATTTGTCCAAAATTGAGATGCACCCAAATTATCCCTATTCTTCTTCCTTCCACACAAAAACCAGAAGAGCCTTGCTCTCAGCTATTTCTGGAATTTCTGGCGATTATTAGTAGTGAAATTTACAGGAAACAATAACAATTTCTTGATCAGACACGCTATGAACTAGGCGATGTTCTTTTGTAATGCGTCGTGACCATAATCCTGATAGTTCATGTTTTAATGCTTCTGGTTTTCCTAATCCAGAAAAAGGCTCTCTTTGAACATCTTTAATAAGGCTGACAATTTTAGCGTAAACTTTTTTATCTGCGATTGCCCATTGATTAAACTAATCAAAACTTCGGGTTAGAAAGGCGACTTTCCTGATCAGTTAGCAGCATTTACATAAATATAACTATCAGGATTTTTCAGAGATTCTATTGCCTCTTGGAGATGTTGACGGTTAGCTTCTGTGGAAAGCAGATAGTCCGTTTCATCCATTTCAGCCGCTTCTTTAATCAACAAAATCGCTTCGACAACTGTTCCTTCTGGTAAGTCGAGGGGAGGTAAACTAAGTTGACCATTTTTGATGATTGTTTGGTATTTTAGTGCATTCATATAATTTTACTATTCTTGAGATTTTATTAATTATAGCAGTTTCAACGATAACTTGGCTCTTCTCGTTTCTGTATAGTCTTACCTCGTTGCAAGGGTATCCCTTGTAACAGATTTCCAGAGGTTCTAGCTCTTGTGTAACCCATCAGGGAAGGGAGGGAAACACTCCCTCCCTTGTCTTCAGTGTTAAGAATGTTGGACATAGATAAACAGGCGATTTAGTGGGAAAAATGCGCTCGCTGTGGGTTAATCCGGTTAGAAGCGGCTCAATTTAGCTAATATAAACAGAATTTTGCCACAAAAGTTCTTGTAAATCTAGCTAGGGGTTGCTGAATAAATCTAAGTGGGTGGGTGGAATTAAATATAAGATGAACGTAGAAGCATGAAACCCAACGCCCGCTCATGTTACACTACCGCTAACCCATCCTACAAATAATTGTGCCTCCCTACTTAAGTGTTCTGATAATTGGAACAGAGATCGCAATATATTCGATATGCTATAATCTTGAACAGTTTCGTTAGTAGTTAAATCCATGCTAGTTTTAGCCGGTGATATTGGTGGCACTAACACCAGGTTGTGTTTGGTAGAAACGGACGGAAAAAATGAATCAACTCTCCGAGAAGAAATTTATCCGAGCGGCAATGAGGGTTTAGTTCCTTTAGTGCGACAATTCCTGGGTGATGAGTGTAATGTTTATAAGGCTTGTTTTGCTTTGGCTGGCCCTGTTCTGAACAACAAATGTAAAATCACTAATTTACCTTGGCCAGAATTAGATGCGGCCCGGTTACAAGAAGAATTGAACATTGCTAAAGTGAGTCTTATTAATGATTTTGTAGCAATTGGCTACAATATTGTCTTAGAAAAAAATAAATCTTTAGTTACTTTACAGGAAGGTGAATTTTTGCCTGATGCGCCGATCGCTATTATTGGGGCGGGTACGGGTCTGGGAAAGGCGTTTGCAGTTCCTGAAGGTGATAGCTATCGAGTGTTTCCAACGGAAGGAGGCCACGAAAGTTTTGCTCCTGATAATTTGTTAGCTCAGGAGTTATTAGCATATCTTCGGGCCGACGGCAAGGTTGATGTGGAACGGGTGGTTTCTGGCCCAGGAATTGTTGATATTTTTCGTTTTTTGCAGGATCGCAAGTTTGCTTCTGAAGATGTGGGTGATTTTTTAAGTCAATTTGATCCTGGGGCAGCAATCGCTAAAGGAGCAGCAGCAGGTCATTTTCTTTGTCAGCAAACAATGGCAATTTTTGTAGAAGCTTTTGGGGCTGCGGCAGGGGATATGGCGGTGAGTTTTTTACCGTTTGGCGGTTTATATATTGCGGGGGGAATTGCAGCCCAAAATATTGAATTGATGCAAAATGGCAGTTTTATTAAGGCATTTACAGATAAGGCACGGGTTAATCCTGTTTTGCTAGAAAAAGTTCCTGTCCATATTGTTTTGAATACCCTAGAGGGATTAAGAGGTGCAGTAAAATACGCTGCTACAAAAATGTAGAAGCATAGGATAGACAATCCTAGAAGTTGTCTTGATTGTGAGGGTATTCAATGCCCTTTTTGTTGATTTGCCCTCATAATTGCAAATCTACCATTAGTTACAAAACCCGCCTCAATAGCGTGTCGAGCTGCCCCCCACATGACAATGCTGTTATCTTGAAAAACTTTAACAGAAATGCCTTCGTTATAAGCTTTGAAATTTCCCTCTTTATCAATAAAGGCATTGATAAATTTGCCTTCTTTCAAGATTTCAATGGGAATATCAATACCGCCAATATAAACTCCGCCACTGGCTTTATAGGTAAGAGCCAAATTCCCTGCTTGCGCTCCCCAAATAGAGATAAAAAAATCCAAAACTTCTTTACATAATGGATTCCCTTCCTGGGCAGCTTGAATGATAGCATCAGCATCATTGATATTTGGCTGATTTTCCCATTCAGAAAGACTTTGAAAAAAATGATAAATTCTGGTTAAACCAGGAGCAGAAAGAACATACTCATAACTAACGGGACTATTATCCCCCTGCTCTTGTTTCAGTTCTTTCAGAAATTGTAAAAGTTCCCAATCTTTATCTATTCTAGCACCGAAGTCCGCATGACCACCTTCCGAGGAGATTGGTTTTAACCCTTTTTTTTCATCATGGCTATACCATAATGCTTGACCTAAACCTCCACTCACTAGCATTAATACTCGGCGATCTTCAGGATTTGGGTGAGATTTACCAGGATAAAGTTCTTTTAGCTGCTCTTCTCCATTTCCCAAAAAAATACCATAGCCAATTGCTTCCATATCATTGATAAAAGAGACAGGAACATTGTTATAGGGAAGTTTTTGTCTGAAGTCATGCTCTGTAAAAGTTGCTTTAAATTCCTTGCGATCAACTCTAGCCTCGCCATGATCAACAGGTCCTGCTATACCAAAACAAGCACCATAAATATCTTCATTATCACTATATTGCCCATAATAATATTGCTCTAAAAATGTCTCTATCATGTTTTCCAAGCCTTGAGCATAATCCTTAGTTGTATAAGTTTCATGGGCAATTAAGGCATCCAGCATCACTTTTTTTTGAGAGTCATCTTTTTTGTGAGTAAAAAGACCGAATTCGCTTTTATCACCTGCAATTTTGCCAGCGAGAATGACCATAAAATTGACTCCTTTATAGTAAATATATCTAAATGAAAACAGCAACCAAAAAAAGACTAAAAACCTAATTCTTCTAGCTCATTTTTAATCTTCTTAATTTTTGCTTGTGAGCGTGTTACGACCAGTCCTAAATTAATTCCATCAGGAGCGATAAAGCAAATAGCAAAAGGTGTTGTTAGTTCGACAAAATAAACCATCATCGTTCCCTCCGCCAATTTAAAAATTGAGTATGTGAGATTGCCAAAGGCAGTTACCTTGCCAAAATTATCTAAAGCTTCTTGAATCTTACTGAGGGATTCAAATCCTTCAATTGCTTCTCCTACTGCATCACCACCGTCTGCAAAAAGAGCACGATAAAGCTCTGGATCATCAGATTTGAGTCGTTTATTGTGATACAGCGGTAGTCCATTCTCTAGATTAAAAATAAGGATTGATTTTAGGTGTCCTTTTGAGGTGGTAACAGTCTCGTCCAGAAGAACATCAAGTTTTTCTTGTTCGGGTCGTTGTTGTGTCATAAGAGAGATTCTCGCAATTTTAGTCTTGAGGAAGTTAAATACTAATTCCTGAAAATCATTTTCGTTTAAATTTTGATATTTGTCAAGTATTTTTCCGCATTCTTTTAGGGGTTCTTGGATTTGAGATTGGTCTATTTCCCCAAGACAGTATTGGTCGAAGGTAATAAAAATTCTTTGTTCTCTCTCAGGGTAAGAGCTATGGGGAGCAAGAGCAAAGTCAAATAGTTCTTGATAACTCCAGTTTTTGATCTGCGATCTAACAAGAAATTCTAGGTATTTACGGATATTTTCGACAGGAATATCAGACTCATTTACCCATTCTAAAAGCTTTTTTAAGGCAGCAGTTTGAGAGGTTGTCCATTGTAAAATCTCTCGGAGTAGAAAGTCAGAGTAGTTATTTTTCCCTTGTAATGATGGTCGAGAAGTTGTGATCAATGAAACAGCTTCAGATTGAACAGAAGGTGAAGCAGTTGTCCAGACTTCCGCCACTAAACTGGTCATTACAAATTCAATCTCTCCTTCCTCTAATTTAGGTGTGGGCTTTTTTCCTAGCCATTCTAGGGCCAGTTTTAGATCATTATTTTGTAATAAATAAGATGATTCTTGACGATCCGAATCTTGCCAACCTCGAAAAGCTTTTTTATAGGGACGGAGTCCCGCCATGACTTCCTTGATCCAGTTTTGATCTAGAATTTTTTCATAAATCTTGTTGAGTATTCTTAAATTATGCTCCTTATCTAGAATTATAAAACACATATCTTTTAGTTTACGATGTTGTGGATTTTTTTCATCAAAGAGAATCGGCTCCTTTTGAGCAATTTTTTCAAAGAGAGAAATTAAATCAAAACTGTCATCTCGATTTAAAAATTGGTCTCGATCTTGACGAAATAGATCATATTCTTTAAAAAGCTCTAAGTTTGAGGAATTTGATAAAACTAAATTTTCTAGCCAACCTTGAACTTCATCCTGTTGTAAATCCACAACGTTATTGTTTTTAGCAATATGAAAAACTATTCTATTGAATTTATGTAACCCTCCTGTCAAATCATTGGCCGATTGAATTATACTTTCCATCGTCCCTTCATTGATCTGTAAATCAGAAAATAAATCTTTGACTTCTCGCCAAAAAGTCTTCGATCGATCCAAAAAATTACCTTCTTTTTCATAAAGCTTCCCGTTATCCTCGTTAAATTTTATCCTCCATTTCTGTACCCGATCACATTTGGTTCCGTACAATAAGTAACGTTCTTGTAGATCATAAGCCAGATTATTAGTTTCTTTCCATTTTTCCCATTTTTCCCAATTCTCAAATTCTTCAATATATAAACGCAGTTTTGCTTTCTCTTGTTCAACCCAATTTAGATTAAAAATCTCTTTATATATGGGATTATAAAGTCTTAATTGACCTTCATCTTCTAAAACCAAACCAGACAAAGTTAGTTCTATTTGCTCAGAAGTATTTTGATAGTCTATCTGCCCATTTTCCAAAATTCCTTTGTATAGCCCAAGCCGATCAAAAGCTTTTGCTTCATTATCCAAAAGACGTTTTTCTATTGTTTGAAAATGAACAGGTTCATCTTGAGTTTGCCAATTATTAATAACCTTTAAATTTACAACTTGTTCAACAGTAGTAAACGGGTTACTTTGACGTTCTTTTACTATAAGATGACAAAGTTTTTGAGTTAAAAAAGGTTGTCCTCCAGTCCAATGAATAATTTCTCTCATTAATTCTTTAGATGCGCTTTCTGGTGTTTTTAACTTTTCACCCAGCATTGTTATTAATGGTTGAACCTCATCTAACTTAAACGGTTCCAGGGTGATCGCCTGACCAATATTAAATGGAGTAGATTGAGGATCCCGAATGAAATTTTTAGGGGAAGTTGTTCCCACTATGCAGTAAGTCAAGCGATTATAAGGATTATTATCATCTCTTGGCTCTCTTTTTTCAGAGCAAGAACGAATAAATGCCAAAAAAGCATCGGTGTTCGCAGGTTCAGAAAATGAAAAAAGACACTCTGCTTCATCAATAAAAATCACAACTCTTCGATCTAGTTGCTTAAGTACATATTCTTCAAGAAAATTTATATGTCGTTGCAATGGGGGTACATTATTTCCAAAATCATTCCACCATTTGTTCAGTTCTTTCCCTGTCATGATTTGCAAACTTTCAGCTTCAGCTATCGATTGAGTGATTGTAAAACACCAGCCTTCCCAATTAATCTTTGGTATTCCTAAACCACTTAGATCGATGATCACAGAATCAACTTTGGGATTACACTTCTTTAAACGATCAACAATTTTAATACGTAAGCTGGATTTTCCAGTCTGTTTAGAATTTAATATATAGCAATAGTTGCCTTTTGTTAATTTTTCAAGTAACTCATCATCTGATTTCCGATCAACATAAGTTGGATTACCAGCCTTTAAGCCACCGCCAAAGGTAAAGCCTGTCAAATTATCTGTCAAATTATCTGTCATTTTTAACTCCTTAACTTGAAATTAAAGTAATTGAGCAATATATAGCATTTCTGATTCACAAGAGGTACATTCCCGATCCTGAACAGCTTAATCAGCAAAGGTTTAACTGTGCCGCACAGATGCGAGAAACGCTATATACAAGAGAAATTTTATAGAAGAGAAGGTTTGATGGCTGAGGCTGTTATTAGTAGTTGCTCCATTCTTCAAAAAAAGCTAAAACAGCTGTACCCACTGGACTATCTGTAATATAGTAGTCAACAACGGCAAAAAAAGCAGCTCTGCTAGACTGAAACAATCGATCTCTATTGAAGAAATTTCGTCTTAAAACAAGAGACCATTTGCTTTTATTATTTCCTAGTTTTAGATTGTCGTTTAATCTATTAGAAACAAGTGTTCTTGCTTCTTCCTCAGTAATATCAGGGGAAATGTCACTTAGCAGTTGACCAACTTCCTGCATAAATAAAGAAGAAATAAAATATAAACGATATAAATCACAGCTTGAAACGAAACAACCATTATCAGCGTTTTTGATTAATCCTAAACTACGCAAGTTAAATGCAGATTTTTGAGGTAAATCTACTGAGTTTGGATATTGTTGAATTATTTTAATATAATCATTTTTAAGATATTCGTGGCTCTCCTTGGATAGAGTTTCTAGAATTTCTCCAAGATGATGATTGAAAATCCCTGTTTTTGTAGGAGATTCCTCCTTTACTTGTTGTAAAGTTTGAGTCGGGTTTCTTCGTAAATACTTGAAGGATTCATCTAAAAGAAAAGGATGACCCCCCACAAAATCAACAAAATCCTTCAAGATTAGCTCATCAGTCCTACTGAAATCCTCCTGTAGATAAAATTTCAATAATTCTTTTGCTTGTAAAGGTGAAAATCCAGTTAATCCAGTTAATTCATCCACTCCTATGCCAACATTAAATGGTGAGTGATTAATATCAAGTACTGGGTAGTCATCTGTTGAATTAACAAGAATCAATTTCAAATTTTGCCACTGTAATTCTGTTTTTTCGTGCCAAGCTCGCAACAAACAACAAAAATCCTCAAAAATATTTACTTTATCAAATAAAACCTCAAACCGATCAAAGCCAACGACTAGCTCTCCCTGACTAAGTAAATAATCCTGAAAATAGTTTGTAGGTTTTGTCTGACTTAATCTAATTCCCCAAGTTTCAGAAATATTCCTTTCAATATCCTTATCCTCTATTTGTAAACATTTAGAAATTTCAATACACAGTGACTTCTGAAATTGTTCATAATCATCAAAAATTGGATTATTCAGACCCCACTCCGAGAAATCAATACTAGCGGTTCGGTATCCAAGGCTTCTAGCATAATCTAGAGTTTTTCTTAGTAGGAGAGTTTTGCCCATTTTTTGAGGAGCTTTAATACGAATCAGGCCTCCAGGATTTTGAATTGCCTGACGACAGGTCTCCTCGATAGGAGGGCGTTCTATGTATATAGGAGTCATTGCTTGCATTAACACCTCGACTTAACAAACGCTATTTTGAGTTATGGGTTTCAGTATAGCACAATTGGGCAGTTCAGCAATTCCCCCTTGAAATACAGTTCTTCTCCAGAGCAACTGATCTTTACACCGGTTGCTTTATTACTTTGGCACAGCCAATTCCCTATTCGATAAACTTTTTGATCGCTGTGGACGAATCTGGTTAGAAGCGGGTAAATTTAGCTAATATAAACAAAATTTGGGAGCATCTCACCTTTGTAACCTTTAAATCAGGTTTTTATGTCAAGCTATTTTGAAAGCCTTGCTAGAAAACAGTTTTAGTGACAAGTATAATTACTCACCTGCATAAATGAGATGCTCCCCAAAATTTTGCCCGAAAAGGAGTTATAGATTTAGCTAAACAGGTTTTATTACTGTAACTGATGACCACAGCTACTACAAAAGCGATCGGTTGCCGCTACTTTTGCCCCGCATTGACTACAAAATCGCGTTTTACTGACGGTTTTTGCGTCTCCCATACTCATTTTCATATCTCCCATCTCCATTTCCATAGGGGCAAAATTCATCGACATATTGCCCATTTTCATCGGTTGCATCGGTTGCATTGGTTGCATTGGTTGCATCGGTGAGGAGGAGAAACTGGTAGCAGTGGTCGATTGAGAGGACTGAGAAACTCCAGAGGTATGAGGAGAGGAAAAACCGATACTGCTTCCTTGAATTTGGATTCTGTGGGGTCCGGTTTCAGTGATAATTTCAATAATCGCCCCTTGGGGAATTATCTCTATTTGGGGTTCTTTTGTCCAAACTCCCGTGGCAAAACTACTGCTAGACTGCTGTTGTTGTCCCACTGCACCACTAGCGAGGGTTACAATCGTCTGCAGCCCTTGATTATCGAGATAGAGACGTTGTCCTGTGGGTAATTCACTATAAATAGCCATATTTTTGACAGGAAAAAGTAAAAAGTAAAAAGTAAAAACCTAGTTCACACCCCTAGGATCCAGTCTAGCGAGGATAGAAATGTTAGAGGATTTTCTTAAGAATTTTATCGACAAAAAAAGGGCGGTTTCACCCACCCTCACCATGTCTCAAGAAAACAAACTTTTTAACGGACGCTACCGGCTAATTTATCGACCCGAATCGGTTTCATCAGGTACAATTTGAGAAATTGCCAAGCGTTAGAGGCGAAGATAGGCAATTTCTTCAGGAATTTAACCGGTGCGGCACTGTTTTCGCTATCGATCGCCCGTAATCCCTCGTTATTGCGAACACAAATCTCTAGGCGATCATAAAATTCAGGACTATCCACATCAAGAACAATCGGGAAGACGCGGCCGGCGGTTTCATTGGTCTTCTCGATTACATACTTATCGTACTCGCGAGCGTCCAAACCGAGAATGGCGTAGAAACCAGAACGCTGAGTATCATTGAGATACATCGTAGCGAAGACCGAAAGCAGGAAGAAACGACACCAGAGACGAGCGCGCCAATCATTAAGAATATCAGGCTGCGCACGCATGATCGCATCGAAGAAGTCCCCGTGACGGTTTTCGTCTTGACACCAATTCTCGAAGAAGTTAAAAATCGGATAAACCCGATCTTCGGGATGTTGTTCGAGATGACGATAAATGGTGATATAACGCCAATAACCGATTTTTTCGGAAAGATAGGTGGCGTAGAAGATAAATTTCGGTTTAAAGAAGGTGTAGTTACGGCTTTTGGTTAAAAATCCCAAGTCAAGGGAGAGGTTAAAATCCGATAAAGCCTTATTAAGGAACCCAGCGTGACGCGCTTCGTCCCGGGACATGAGGTTAAAGCATTCTGCGAGGACGGGATTTCTGTTTTTTAAACGTCTGCCGAGTTCTTTGTAGAGAAGAAAGCCGGAAAATTCAGCCGTGCAGGATCTTTCCAGAAATTCCACGAATAAACGACGAGTTTCGCCATCAA
Organism: Microcystis sp. M49636_WE2; assembly: GCF_030065375.1. Taxonomy (NCBI): domain Bacteria; kingdom Bacillati; phylum Cyanobacteriota; class Cyanophyceae; order Chroococcales; family Microcystaceae; genus Microcystis; species Microcystis sp. M49636_WE2. The sequence continues at coordinate 10,661 of NZ_JASJFG010000291.1, forward strand.
TATGCTCCCAAGAGCGATCGAATTCTTGATTGCGAACGAAGTGATGCCGGTTATAATCGGTACGGAATTCCTCTAAAATCGCTTTCAGTTCTTCCTCGTTAGCGGCGATCGACATTTCCGCCATCGCTTCAAAATCAGTGGTATAGAAGCGGGGAGTGAGGATCGTTTCTTTGGCGGGAACTTTTATACCTGGACGGATTTCCTCGAATTCTGGTTTTTGGATCGTGCTGACCATAGGGATTATTGATTTTACTCTGGGATGATGATTGAGACGAGTAAAGGCTCTGACTTGATAATGACGAGCCGTGAAAAAACGGCTAGGATTCACTATAGCAAGCTCTCAGCCCTAGACTCCCTTCCTGTTCATTAAAAGTTACAACTCTTAATTAAGCTGTGTGAACAAACCCAGATTTTTCGCTGGGAGTCTTGACAAATGTTCGGGGGTGTGGGGTTTGTTCAGTGATCGGTAAACAGTCATCGGTAATCGGTGAACTGAAAACCCACATCTGATAAGTAGTCGTGCAAAATTAATTTCCTAGTGAAGAAAGGCACTCATGCAAGAGGCAAGAGGCAAGAGGTGGTTAGATGTATGTAATTAATTTTGCTTAGGTACTTAACAAGGGACAAATCTAAAACCTAATTGGTTAAGTTAAAAGCATCGATCGCTTCTATGGTAAGTTAAGCTGACCACACAGAACCTAGAAGAGCCGAAATGATTTAGATGAGTCAGCAACCCCCTCAACCTCTTTCAAAGCCAGATCCGAATCTTCCAGAACTCAAAACCAAGACGGGTAAAAGAGCAGAACGCTTGTTGCTGAACGTTTGGGAACCCCTAGATGTTTTAGGTCGAGGGTTAATGGGGGATTTATGGAGAGCCGTTTATCTCTCGGTACAAGATGCGATCGCTCTTAGTATTTTGTTACAACTTCCAAGTTTCATCGGTCGTGTCATTATCGGTAAAGACTTTTCTGGTTTTGACGTATGCCTGCAAGAAAACCCGTTGGGCGTATCGCGCTATGCTTGTTTTATAATCATCACATCTGACTTTTGCCTATGGATTATTCTAGCCGGTCGAATCATTGGGCGCTTCTGGGTAGATCTGCGTGGATTAAAAGGAGGTAATAAGCATGGCTCAGGGAAATCATAATGAATTAAATCTCTATGAAGAGGCTAAGGCTGGTTTATTTTCCTTAGTTCAGCAGACTGTGGCTGTATTCATAGGTTTTGTCCTCATGTTACTATTTGCTGGAGGTGCTCCTTCAAGTTTTGTCATAGCACTAAGCTTTTGTCTTGGTACTGCTTTTGTGGCTTGGAGTGAACAGAAACGAGTAAGAAATTTGAAAGCAGTTGACTCATCCATTCCGCCAAAAGAATCTGAGACTGCAAGTATAGTAACAGAAGAACGATCTAACAAAAATTCAAGTATTTTAGATATTCAAACCCTGCGTCAACAAAGGCTTTTGGAAGACCTAAAGATACTAGAAGAAGAATTAATGACTACAAGTTCTGTACCTGATCAATTTCGACTACGTGAACAGATTAGAGGTCTAAAGAGCGAGATTGGGAGTCTTCTAGGAGGAATAAGATTAGGTGTTGAGGGAGACTATTACAATGTTA
>NZ_JASJFG010000387.1:0-8953 GCF_030065375.1 Microcystis sp. M49636_WE2
AATTAGTTATTTCGAGCGAAGGACAACGAATGGGGTGGTCGAGGGAATCAACAATAAACTTAAACTAATAAAACGGAGAGCCTATGGCTTTAGAAACTTTCGGAATTTTTGGGTTAGAAGTATGTTGTCTTGGCATCTTGTCTGTTGATTTAGCATAAAGGGTAACGAAGAGCCAATGGTACATTCTCATTCCACCAGTCTAGCTGGTACTTTCTTGTGTATAAATTACCCTAACACAATCCAATTGCGGTATAAAAGATATTTTGTATAAAGGATATCTCAATAAATTGACTCACAAAAATGGCTATGGTAGAACCCTAAATACAGTAAGCGGATCAGCTCACTGTACCTAATTCCATCCCCTAACGAGGTCATTTATCGATGAGTCATCTTTTCAGGCAGTCGCGCCACCTCGCCGCTCTTTTTAAAATCGCCGCCACGACCACCGGAGTGGCCTTAGCTGTAACGACCGGAACATCGGCGCGTGCGGCGGGTTTTCTCCCCTTTTCCTTTCAAACCAACGTTACCGCGAGTCCAGATCTAACCGGAAATCCTAATCTTCTCAACGATCCCACTAAAGATGTCCGTCTCGATTCGGTGGTTTTCAACGGTTTAACGGTCAGTCAGTTTGATCTGGTCAATGCGGGTCGGGTTATCCGCAACGATACCGCCGACGTTACCGTAGGGGGAATCACATATACTAACGGAATTCTCCATGCGGGTCACGGACCGAACACGACTAGCGATCCCCTGGTCGGGGAGGGTCCAGCGAAACCGAACCCCACCGACGCGGATATCGCCGCCAGTTTGGGCAATTTAAATCTGAATAGTCTCCTCGTAACCCGTGAGAACGCCGATACTGCAATTATCGAGGTTTCTTTCCTCCGACCGGTGAATACGTTCTTTTTCTGGGAACGGGGGGGAACGCCTGGGGGAACCGTTGCGGGGGATAGCGATTTACTGGTGGAAGCGCTCGCGGAAGATGGAACGACGGTCTTAGCCAGTTATAAAATTTTACGCGCGAACTACACGAAAGCGGACTATAACATCAGCACGATCGTTCCTCCCGTCCTCAACAACGGCCCGTTCAATATTGGTTCGATCGGGATTCGGCTCGACGGTATCCGCGCGCGAACTCTGCGCTTAACTAGCGAGCGCAATAACGATCTCCAACGTTTGAACGGAGTCGGCGATAACGGGCCAGATTTCAAAGTAATCGCCGCCGATGTCAAGGTTCCCGAACCGAGTATCGTGTTCGCCACTCTACTCGCAGCAAGTCTTGGAATCTTTGTGAAACGAGAGAAGGCCTGATCGTTCTACTCGAAGTAGGATAGGAAGTGAATGCTTTTAATGCTGTTTAAATGCCATCAACCAGCGAACTGTCATTCATGAAAAAATAGCGATAAATGGGTTAAAACCCTCTATTTATCCAGTATTAAGGAGATAATCACCCTTTTTCCTTGATCGCACAGATCGAGGAATTTGCCCTTTATTTTCGTCCGTGAGCGCCTATGTCTGACCGTTATCGTTTCGAGACGCTGCAAGTACACGCCGGCCAGGAACCTGCCCCCGGAACCAACGCCCGTGCCGTTCCCATCTATCAAACCACCTCCTACGTTTTCAACGATGCCGACCACGGGGCGCGACTGTTTGCCCTAGAAGAGTTCGGCAACATCTACACCAGGATCATGAACCCGACCACCGATGTCTTCGAGAAGCGGATCGCCGCTTTAGAAGGGGGTGCGGCGGCCCTGGCCACCTCTAGCGGTCAGGCAGCCCAATTTCTAGCGATCGCTAATATTGCCGGTGCGGGGGATAATATCGTTTCCACTAGCTACCTCTACGGCGGAACCTATAATCAGTTCAAAGTCTCCCTACCACGTTTAGGAATAAATGTCAAGTTCGTCGATGGCGATGAGGCCGAGGCTTTTCGAGCGGCGATCGATGATCGCACTAAAGCCTTATACGTCGAGACGATCGGCAATCCCCGATTTAATATTCCCGATTTTGCCGCCCTGGCCCATATCGCCCACGAGAACGGCATTCCCCTGATCGTCGATAATACCTTCGGCTGCGGCGGCTATCTCTGTCGCCCGATCGAACAGGGGGCCGATATCGTGGTGCAATCGGCCACCAAATGGATCGGCGGTCACGGCACTTCCATCGGCGGAGTAATCGTCGATTCGGGTAAATTCGACTGGGGAAACGGCAAATTTCCCCAGTTTACCGAACCCGCGCCGGGTTATCACGGGTTGAATTTCTATGAGGTATTCGGACCGTCCGGCCCTTTGGGCAATATCGCCTTTATTATCCGGGCGCGGGTGGAGGGATTGCGGGACTTCGGACCCGCCTTGAGTCCGTTTAACGCATTTTTACTGCTACAGGGATTGGAAACCCTCTCCCTACGGGTCGATCGTCATGTATCCAACGCCTTGGCCCTGGCGAACTGGCTCAAAGAACAGCCACAGGTGCAATGGGTGGACTATCCCGGATTACCGGAACATCCTTACCACGAACGGGCGAAGAAGTACCTAAAACACGGCTTCGGCGGGGTTTTAGCCTTCGGGATTCGGGGCGGTTTCGAGGCCGGGCGGAATTTTATCAACCGGGTGAAACTGGCCAGTCATCTCGCCAATGTGGGCGACGCAAAAACCCTCGTTATCCATCCCGCCTCGACGACTCACCAGCAGTTAAACGAGGAAGAACAGCGATCGGCGGGAGTAAAGCCCGAATTAATCCGCGTTTCCGTGGGTTTGGAACATATTGACGATATTATCGAGGATTTCCAGCAAACTTTCCAGAGTTTATAACCAATCACCCCGCCCATGGATCGCCTAGACTTGATCTCCCCGGAAACCCGTTTCTATTCCCCACCGCGTCCTTTTGTTCTCGAATCGGGGGCGGTTCTCGAAAGGGTGCGGATCGCCTATCGAACCTGGGGAATTTTGAATAACAAGCGGGATAACGGGGTTATTGTCTGTCATGCCTTCACGGGATCGGCCGACGTGGAAGCTTGGTGGGAACCTTTGTTAGGAACCGGACGCGTTCTCGATCCCACCCGGGATTTTATTGTCTGTAGCAATATTCTCGGCAGTTGCTACGGGACAACCGGCCCCACTTCGATCGATCCCCGTACCGGTAAACCCTACGGCCCGACTTTCCAGGAGATTACCGTCCGGGATATGGTTCACCTACAACGGCTGTTGGTGGACGCATTGGGGATCGAGTCTTTGCGATTGGTGATCGGGGGTTCTTTGGGAGGAATGCAGGTTTTGGAGTGGGCGCTACTGTACCCGGAGAGGACGCGATCGATCGCTGTGATTGCGGCTTCGGGACGACATTCGGCCTGGTGTATCGCACTAGGAGAAGCTCAAAGGGGAGCGATCTATGCCGATCCCCATTGGCAAGGGGGAAATTATGCGCTCGATCGCCCTCCGGCCCGGGGTTTATCGGCAGCCCGGATGATGGCGATGACTACCTACCGATCGCACGCCAGTTTCGAGTCCCGTTTCGGCCGGGAGTACGGGGAGGGGGGAGAGTTTACGATCGCCCGCTATTTAGAATATCAGGGGAGAAAGTTAGTCGAACGTTTTGACGCTAATGCTTATATCACCTTAAGTAGGGCGATGGATCGTCATGATGTCACCCGGACGGGAAAAAGTTACGAATCGGTTTTACAGTCGATTCAACAACCGACGGCGATCGTGGCGATCGATTCTGATCTTCTTTATCCTCCCGTAGAACAAGAGGAGTTGGCGAAATATATCCCCAATTCTGAATTGTTTTGTTTGCGATCGCCGCACGGTCACGATGCGTTTTTAATGGATGGTGATATGGATGCGTTGAATGATCTTCTCGTCACTTTCGGGAATGGCTGGGAAATGGGAAATGGTCCCCGGTTGGGGATGGTGGGGTAGAGAGCGATCGGGGATTGATGACGACTAGGTTAAAAGTAGCTTGACTTTGTTACTCTACCTTCCATAGGCGTGACTTGATTTTTTGTGGACGATGTGTCACAATAAACCATATATATTCAAGTCAGAGCAATGTCAGAACTTCAATTATCATTATTCCCTCAAAATAATCAAGATATTGAAAAGACGAAAAAAGTCAAATTAGGACGTTATGAAAAAATTCAACGGGAACTACTGACCATCAAGCGTGATTTACATCAAGTTTTTGTGGATGTTAATTGTCCGATCGCTCCTCATCTAACTTATAACTTCATTGATTTATTTTGTGGTGCTGGTGGCATAACTCAAGGTTTAGTTCAGGCAAATTTTCATCCAGCAGCAAGTGTTGAAATCAATCCTGTCGCTTCATTAACACATCGGTACAACTTCCCACAATGCCATCATTTCTGTGGTGATATTCATGACTTTCAAGCAGAGAAATGGCTTATCTTGGCAGGCTCACCCGATATACATTTAGTGGTTGGAGGTCCGCCGTGTCAGGGTTTTTCGGTCGCTGGTAAACGAGATCCCAATGATCCTCGAAATCAATTATTTAAAGAGTTTATAAGAGTGGTTTCTGAAATTCAGCCTTGGTATGTCGTCATGGAAAATGTGCCAGGGATTCTCACGATGCAAAAAGGCAAGGTGAAAGAAACTATCTTAGAAGAGTTTGAATCGATCGGTTATTCTAATATTTCGATCGCTATTCTTGAATCTGCCGCTTATGGAATTCCTCAAATTAGACCGAGAGCAATTTTTATAGCTAATAGATTCGATCTACCTAATCCTTATCCTCAACCTCAATTACTACCTCATCAATATATTCCGATAGAGTCGGCTATTTCCGATTTACCTGCTTACACGCCTATTCCCGAAATTAATCATGAATGGACACGCCATTCCTCGAAGTATATGGAACGGATCGCACGAGTACCCCCCGGTGGTTCTCTCTATGAAACCTACGTTGATGCTTTTAAGCGCCAGTATCCAGGCAAACCGAGTATGACCATCAAAGAAAATCATGGAGGTACACATATTCATCCCCATCTTAATCGAGTTATTTCCGCCCGTGAAATGGCCAGACTTCAATCTTTCCCCGATTCGTTTATTTTTGAGGGAACCATGAAAAAAGCTATGTGGCAAATTGGTAATGCGGTTCCCCCACGTTTAGCCGAATGTATCGGATACGCTTTAATTCCTTATCTCAACAAAGTTGCTTTACAGCTAGAGCAAGAATCGCAGATTAATCAGAATTTAAATCCGATAGCTTGCGGTTGAGAGCAATTCTCCATTTCTGCAAATCATACCATCCACAGCCACTACACCCTACTTCCGCCGCTTTTCCACTTTTTGGAATGGTATCCGGCCATTTTTCATCACCCTCATAATAGTATTGGATACCGAAGGGATAGCCCCGATCCCCTGTTTGGTAGCATTTACGGCAGACTTCACGCTTCTGTAAATTGCGCTGATTCGTCAAAAGTTGAAATTGTTCTCGAATCTCCGTATCGGCCAAATGCTCTAATGAATCTCGTCTCGTATCGTTTCCCCAACGAATTTCTGGAAATTTATGGTCGGGTAACAGATTATCTTTCCCTACAGTCTTACCCTCGTAAGCATCATAACCACCGAGCAGATCAATGATTTTCTTTCGTAGGGATGACGACCATACTTCGTATCCAGATATTCCACCACGAGGTAGAGGAACAAGTATAATATGCGTTTTCTTGGAACCACAAGTCGGGCATTTTTTTGATGTATGAGTTGCGATCGTATATCCCATTTCTTTTAAATCTTGAATCCTTCTAGCCCAATTCGGATTCGGGGGTAATTGACAAGCAACACAAGTCCATTTAAAAGTGATGAGTACATCAAAGAATGATTTTGTTACTTCCGCTTCTTTCTGTAACCAGAAGACCTCTTGTTCTTGTCTCCACTTCGGATAATTACTCGGATGACAGTATAGAAAAGCTTGCTGAAGATATTCTTCGATTGCCGAAGATTCGGCCAGATCTACGCCAGTACGTCTATACTCAACTGGAATCGCGCCTTCCCAAATCGTACCGTCATCATATCGAAAAGTAACATCTATGTAACTTTCGGAAGCTTTTGAGTGTCTACGTTGTCCGTGTTGTACGATCTTTTCCATTGGTTTGATTAACTTTGTTTTCCAAGCCTTCTAATAGATTGGAGACATTGAGGTTCATTCCGTTCGCCAGACTAACAAGAGCGGTTACAGAAGGATTGCGAATCCCGCGCTCGATGCCAGAAATATATGTTCTATCTAGATTCGAGCGTGTCGCTAGTTCTTCTTGGGAAATACCTAGATTTTCTCTGTGTTGTCTTACTAACGAACCCAACGCTTTTAAAATTTTTGCCTTGTTTTCGTCCATAGCTCTATCCTGACCGAACATAGACGATGAGTCCACGGACGATCTGTCACATTCCGAGCGAAGCACTAGAAATCGAGCGGCTTTTGAGTATCGCTTGCCCGTTTATATCTGATAATCCATGACGAAAACCACCTTACCACCCCGTGCGTTGGCACTTAAGGCAGCGGTCATCTTCTTGGGATAGGGGAGATTGAGATTATTCATTAACTGAATAAAATCCTCGCGATTGCGGCCGGCGAAACGGGGATTCCAGCGCTTTTCCTCACCGATCGAGGAGACCGTTCTTCCCAGATAATCGTGACAGGGATAAACAAGCGTATCGTCGGGGAGGGTGAATAACTTCTCCGTCACCGTCCTGTATAGTACTTCCGGCGAACCGTTCTGAAAATCGGTGCGACCGCAACCGCGAATTAAGAGTGCATCCCCCGTTAATAGGCGTTTTTCATCGATGAGATAGGCTATATGACTATCGGTGTGGCCTGGAGTGGCGATCGCTTTTAGCTGCTGACCTGCCACGATCCAGAGGTCGCCATCGCGCACATAACCATCGATATCGCTCACTTCCGCGTTTTCGGGAACGAGGATCGAACAGTTGGTTAACTCGCGTAATCGGTGCGCTCCGGTGATATGGTCGGCGTGGACATGGGTTTCCATCGTGTAGCCTAGAGTTAACCCCAACTGCCAAAGAATCTGCCGATCGCGATCAACCTGTTCGAGGACCGGATCGATTAAAATCGCCTCCCCCGTAGCCGAATCAGCGATCAGATAGGTGTAGGTACTCGATTCCCTATCAAAAAGCTGGCGAAAAATCGGCGCTGCCGGCCGGAATGCGATCGAGTAGGCCGCGGGGAGAGAAATTCTCTCTTTCAGCGATCGCAACAAATCCCGGGCCAGTTCGGCCGCCTGTAAACGCAGTTCGGGAATGGCGGTGGTTTCCCAGAGATCGCCTTTGCGGGGATTTCCCAAAGTGTAGAGGGTTGGCGATGCCGTACCGTCCGGCCTGAGAATCGCCCCGTTGTCCGCGGTTTCGATACCACAATTCAAAGGATGGGAACGGATTAACCCCCGTTGGCGAAGATGAACGACGAGGGGATCGGTTATGGTCCTGTAATCGTTACTCGCGCCGGTACAGTTAATGATTCGATCGACGGTTAGGTTTAACAGGTTTCCCGTCCCCCGTTGACGGATAGTAACCTCTACACAGCCGTTTTTAACCTCAGCAGTTTCAATTCTTCCCCCATGATAGGTTAATTGTCCCGATTCTACAGCCTCATCGAGGATACCGGCGATCTCGTCGGCGACGCGATGGCGAAGAACCTCCCAATAGGCTTTCAGGTGGCGTAGAAATCTGGCGCGTTCCGCTATCGGCAGACAATGCCATAGACCTTGAGATATCGGACGTAAGGCGTTTAAAACGGCCCGCCAGTCGTGACCTTGACTCTCTGCGGTTTTTACCTCCGCGCGAATCCGCCCTAGGAGTCTCCGCGTGGTCTGGGGCGCGGTTTCGAGGGTGAGGAACGGGGGATAGGGATCGGTGGGTCGGTGCGATCGAGGGATCAGTCCATGACGGGAAACCGCGTCGATTTTGCCCGTGAATCCCCTTTGTGCCAGGGAAACCACCATATCCACCATCGTTAACCCCGTACCGACGAGCAGAATCGTCCCGTCGGGTTTTAGCTCGGCGAGTGTGTCCGTCTCCCAAGCGTCGCGGAGATAGAGGGAATTGAGAGACGCGAGGGGTTGGGGAACCGTTGCGGGAAAATTGCCCAGCGCCAGAACTACTTTAGCGGCGCTGATTTTCTTGCCTCCTTTGAGGGTAATCGTCGCCTTTTCCCCGTCGAGTGCCAGATCGATCGCCGCATCGGTAAACGTTTCCAGACGGTGATCGGCAATGGCGTTGTCCCGCGCTTCTTCTAGGATCGATCGGATGTATTTGCCGTACACTAGACGCGGGACGAAGCTGGCCGGATCGATTGATCGATAGCCGTTATCCGCTAACCAGTGGAGGAAATGTTCGGGATCGTCCTCGAAGGCGCTCATTTTGCCGGCGGGAATATTGAGCAGGTGGCCGCTGTCTCGCGTTCCGTAGGCGATCCCCGTACCGAGGGGTTTTCGGCGCTCGATCAGGGCGATCGATAATGGAGTCCCCGTGTCGCGTAACAGGTTCGCTGTCACCAGGGAACCACTAAATCCTCCCCCGATAATGGCGATGTCGAAAGTTGCAGAAAATTGATTCCGGTCAATGTAGCTCATAGATAAGTAGCTGGTTATAATTAAATTAAAAATGGATTTTAGGTTCGATCCCCCCTGCCCCCCTTGATAAGGGGGGTGCCGATCTCCCCTTAGTCCCCCCTTAATCCCCCTTTAATAAGGGGAGCATCTGATAATTTTTAACGCCTACCTACTTAACTATCGGGGAGGGAATTAGGGGTATGGTAAGGGTTAAAGAGTTAGTATTACTTGGTCTAAGTAAGTAGTTATAATTAAATTGAAGATAGATTTTGCCTCTGATCCCCCCTGCCCCCCTTGATAAGGGGGGTGCCGATAGGCGGGGGGATCCCCCCTGCCCCCCTTGATAAGGGGGGATCAGACAACTTTTAACACCTA
>NZ_JASJFG010001033.1:0-2098 GCF_030065375.1 Microcystis sp. M49636_WE2
AGCTGATAATCCAGTCGTGAGATAACTGAACTCGATCGAATTCAAGGGTACTGGTGCGGGAAGCTTGTAAACCCAATAATTGTAGGTCTTCACCCCGTTTTAACCCCTCTGCGAAGGAGGGAAGGGCGAGGATAAGAGTTTCTCCCGATGTGGTTTGAGCGGCAACGGCTACTATGAATTCTCCGTTAGAGTCGAGGTTAGAGGCCCAGGGCAGGAAGCCATTAACAGTGACGTTTTCTCCTTCGATCTTTGCCTGTAAACGCAGCTCCTCGATCCCGCCGAGGTACTTCATGGCGTTGGAGAGTCCTGTGGCTCCGGCTATCTCTCCCTTGAGAACAGCAGGTAGAATTTTGTTTTGTAGGTAAGTGTTATTACTGGCGGCCAGATATTGAATGAAGACGCGCTGACACCAGAAAACAAAACCGGTGGTCAGGCAGCATTGGGACACAGCAGAGATCGCCTCTACTGCCTGTAGTAAGGAGCCACCCCGGCCTCCTAAGCTTTCAGGTATAGCATAGCCGAACCAGCCCGATTCTCCTAGCTTGGTTAGGGCCGAACCGACGTTGAGATTAGCTGTACCGTTGTTGAGGTCAGTGGCTCTTTCTTCCAGAAAAGAAAGAATTTCGGAGCCTCGATCGAGCATAATTGTTCTCTCCTAGGGGTGAATATTTTCAATCGAGGTCAAACTATCTATAGGTGCGCCGACCACTTCTCTGGCTCTTTTTACCGCCGCTTCATCGGGACTATCGTAGAAACAGAGACATTTACTCAAGTCTTCGCAAACATAGGTCCGCTCGAAACTGACTTCCGGCACTTGAGCATAAAGGGGGGTTTTCTCCGCTTTTCTTTGCAGGTAAGTTTCCATGGTTAGCCCCGGGGGTAAATTCCACTGTACTAGATAGTTGGCTTTGTCTTTGCGCTCTCGCACAGTGGCTAAGTCCTGCCCAATCAAGCGCATTTCCTTGATTAGTTGCCAACCTAGCCCAGCGTTTTCTAGTACTTGTTCGAGGGAGGCGCGATCGATCGCTTTGATAATCAGGAATAACCGCCCCTCTGTTCCGCCAATTAGGGCTTCGATTAACTCTCCCTGGGATTTTGATGCGAGTGTGGTAATGCGCTCCAATATCTCGCTCACCTCTTCTTTTGTCCTTTCTTGTCGATCATCCTCTACTAGATATAGAGTCATAATTCATCTGAAATACATTTACAATACATTTGAGTTTACTGTCTTTGAGAAAAAAAAGCAATATTTTCAAGAGCCTCAAAACGAGGTGACGCGGGAGTGGATGGTTCAAGACCGTTTCGCTCAAGTCGTGGCCAGAACCCTTGCCTTGGGTGATATGCGTCACCTTCTCAGGCAGCTGAGACTCACAGTGGTGTAAACTGCGACTGATACTAAATCCGTTGAGTATAGGCTACTTATGAGGAGAGGCAAGAGGCAATAGGGGGAATAAATAGGGTTTGCGGCAAAAAGTTTGTTGGTGGGGGCAGGGTGTGGGGTGTGAGGTGTGGGGTTTTACCGATTTTGAGGTAGTCAATTACCTAATTTTCAGGGAAAAAGTACCTGAATTTTACCCCCGATCCCTCCAATGGTCGCCACTTTTTGAGGTCAAAAAAGTCTAAAAGCCTTATCCAACAAGGTTTTTAGATTTATTCAGCAAGCTCTAAATAATCAGTTTTTAATAACCGAATTTAGTATGACTCTCTTCTGCCTAGAATGACAGAAGAGAGATAAGTTGTGTTGAGAAATGTGTAGAGTTGGAGCCGACCCTTGACTGGAACCTAAGCTGTCGTGATAACTTGTATAGGAGTTATCGAAAAGATCCCCATCAGCTAGACAGCCCCTTCCAGTTTCTCTATGTTTCATCCTAACCAATCGGAAACCCGCGAAGATATCCGCGAGTATGTGGCTCAACTACAACTTCACATGGCTTTACAAGCTCGTAATCTCGTGCCTAGTCTGACTAATACTAGAGATAGTCGCGAGAAACTGCTGCAGGATACCCAGGCGACTATTGAAAAAATCGTTTCTCGTCATTTCTAGTTGACCGATTTTAGCATAGTCACTTGAGCCACAGGACAGGCAATACAGGTGCCA
>NZ_JASJFG010000441.1:0-1819 GCF_030065375.1 Microcystis sp. M49636_WE2
AACCAGCAGGGATGACTCGACTTCCAGACCCCGACCTGAGATAAACTACAGAATGTTATCAGAATTTACCTTGATATTATGAGCGTAGTTAGCCAAGTCATCCTCAAAGCCGACGACGAACTTCGTTATCCTAGTAGTGGTGAACTACAGGGTATCGGGCAATTTTTAAAAACCGGTGAGCAGAGAATTCGCATTGCCGAAACTCTCGCTGACAATGAGAAAAAAATCGTCGATCAGGCTCAAAAACAACTGTTCAAGAAACGTCCCGATTATAGAGCGCCGGGGGGCAATGCCTACGGTCAGCGTCAATATAATCAATGCTTGCGCGATTATGGTTGGTATCTGCGTCTAGTTACCTATGGGGTATTAGCCGGAGATAAGGGACCGATCGAACAAACCGGCCTGATCGGGGTCAAAGAGATGTATAACTCTCTTAATGTTCCCGTCCCCGGCATGGTGGAGGCGATTCGTTGTCTCAAAGAGGCCGCTTTAGGTCTTTTGACTCAAGAGGATGCCGTGGAAGCAGCCCCCTACTTCGACTTTATCATCCAGTATATGTCCTAAGCGATCGGGACAATCCCAAGGGCCTGAAGTCTGAAAAGGGGCAATTTTCGTCTCTTTCAGGGTTCAGGCTTGACTTTTTTCAGTGTTGCCAAAGGCACGGCGTAGCCGTCCAGTAATCAGTGATCAGTAATCAGTAAACAGTAATCAGGGATAAAGATGAAGATAAATAACTAACTAACTAATTATAGCGTTTCTCACACCTGTGTGGCACAGTTAAACCTTTGCTGATTAAGCTTTTCAACATCGATAATGTACCGCTTGCCAACAGGAAACGCTATAACTTAAAACTTACATCTGATAACTGATAACTGATAACTGATTATGTTTTGGCGCATTATACTACTTACCTTTCTGATTCCATCGGTCTATGGGGTGTTTGGCTGGTCGATCGCCCATGAGCGTTTATCATGGAGTGATTGGTTGCTTGCCCGCGGTGATGAGATGAATTGGACTCTCACTAGCGAATGGCTAGAAATCATGATCTATATCCTAGGGGTAGGGGTTATCCTCTCAATTGCCCTAGGATTAACTCTGTTTAGTCACTTAATGCCGGTATTTTTCCGCAGTTGGTTTAAAAACGATATTAGCGCTGTATTATCAATTCTCGGCTGGTCCTTGGCGGTAGTCTTTATCTTCCACAAGTGGGCGGTATTTAGTCGAGTTTTAATCCTCTTAGCCGCCACTATCCTCGGTCGTCTAGAACTTCAGGAAGCAGGTTACAATAGGTGGCAAGTTTTCCTGATGCTCACCATCCTCTGCTTAGGTAGTTTTGGCTTGGGAATTTGGGCTTATCATCTTTGGGGTCAGGAATTTCATCAAGTTACTACTGATTAATCTTATCTATAATCTTTAAAAAGTATGCCCAAAAAAAATAACGATGCCCTCAAACGAGTCTTAATTGTTTCCTCTGGTTTAGTATTTCTGGCTTTAATGATGGTGCCAACTTTAGGTTTATTGAAAAATAATAATTCTAATTCCCCCCAAGGCAATCAATCTGGGCAAGAGGCAACTATTCCCCGCGAAAAATTAGAAGAAATGGTCAAAGGTTACGAGAAAATTCTTGAACGTGAACCAGATAACCCCACTGCTTTGCAAGGACTGGCCCAAGCTCGCCTACAGTTAAAAGATTTTATCGGAGCCAGAGAACCTTTAGAAAAGTTATATCAAAAATATCCCGACAATCTGGAAGTTATGCTAGTTCTTTATGGAACAAGATTACAAACTCAAGACGTTTCTGGAGCCAAAAATATCCTAG
>NZ_JASJFG010000860.1:0-1794 GCF_030065375.1 Microcystis sp. M49636_WE2
GTAGATAGTCGCAATACTGATAACCTGCGAGCGATGCGCGAAACATCGGTTTATCTGATGGCCGAAGAAACCGGAAATGAAGCAACTCGTCAAATTTATAAAAGTAAAATTAAGCGTTACGTTTCAGCTTTATATAACATCGGTATGGGAGAATGGGATTCAGAAGTTTATCACGGTCACACCTTTGCTCCCTATCTCAATCTCTACGATTTTGCTCAAGATACGGAAGTTAAACAATGGGCAAAAATGGCCTTAGATTGGTTATCCATGGCCGCTAGTGTTAAATATTATCGCGGTGGTTGGGGTGGCCCTGTAAAACGCGATTATGGTGGTAGTAATGGGGCAATGCGATCGGGTGCAGCCCGCACTTTTTGGCTATACTTTGGTGATACTCCCGTCCCCAATAATCGCCCGGAATTGGACTCTCTTTATCTAATTACCAGTGGTTATCGTCCTCCTTTAGCAGTGATGGAATTAGCCCGAAAAAACTTTAATAAACCGGTAGAAATTCTCGCCAGTAAACCCCTGTATGAAAACTGGAAACCGGGCAATAATCAAAGTCCAGGTTATTGGGAAACTCAATTTATCGGGGCTAGTTATCAAATGGGTAGTCTGGCGGGAACTTTCCCCGATGGCGATGTGGCCCCGTTTAAATTAATGGCCTTTAATCAACACAAAGGGGTGGATTTTTTTGTGGCTAACACTGGCAAAAATGGCGTAAAACCGGGCAAAAATCCCGGGGATGAGATCGGACAATATCGTAATCTTTTAATCTGGTTACGACCAGCAGATCAAGCTTTTTTCTGGCAATTACCGAAAACCGCCAAGGTAGAAAAAGATGATAATATCTGGTTTATTCAATTAGAAAAAACTTGGTTAGCTCTGAGATTAATAAATCTTTCTTCTCCTGAAATGATCGAGATTCCTAATTCCCCTTATCCCGATGATAATACCTACCAAGCTTTACCCACAGGTAACAATTATGCGGGTTTTGCTCTGGAAGTGGGGGAAGCGGCAACCCAGGGTAGTTATGAGAATTTCAAGAGCATATTTAAGCAAAAAAGTCAAGTAAATTTAACTCAAATTAACCAAGGCAGCCTCTTATTTAAAGGCAGTCAGGGACAGAGTTTACAATTTACCTATAATCAAGTCAATTTACTGCCGATGTTAATTCGTAACGGTCAAAAGCACGATTGGTCAAAAAATTTCGCCCTTTATAACAGTTTAAGTCGAGATAACTCTCCCGTTTCTTTGGGATGGAAAGAGGGCAAATTAACCGTCAAAGCAGGGAAATATCAATTTTCTAATGCTTTGATTCTGTCTTCTCCTTAAGTTAGATATTCTGGACTATTTATGAGGATTGCTGGATAAATCTAAAAACCTTTTTGGCTAATACTTTTAGACTTTTTGTCAATCAAAAAGTACCAGTTCTGGGAGTGATCGGGGGAAAATTAAGGTACTTTTTCTCTGAAAATTAGGTAATTGATCAGATGAGAATCTGTAAAAACCTACACCCCACACCCCACACCCTGTCCCCACGAAAAACTTTTTCAGCAGACCCTGTTTATGAGGATTGATCAGACCATTTGCGCTTGATTTAAGAATTCTTGCAATTCTTCTCCTTCGATTACTTCGGTGGTCAAAAGATTAGCAGTAATGGACTCTAATAAATTGCGGTTGTGACTGAGAATTGCTAGGGCTTTTTGGTAACTAGCGTCGATAATTTGTTTAACTTCTTCATCGATCGCTTTGGCCGTATTTTCCCCGATCGAACGGCGGGGACTACCCTGATTA
>NZ_JASJFG010000873.1:0-1587 GCF_030065375.1 Microcystis sp. M49636_WE2
CCTTTTTTGCGGATGGGGTCATCGGTTCCGGGTTGAGCGCCTAAAATATTCTCTCCTGGAGCGAGAATCCCTTGAGTTGCATATTTACCACCAAAATTACTAAATTTAAATGGCTCGCCTGTATCTTTCATTGCTCCTACTGTCAGGACATTTTCCAATACCGCAGGAACGCACCAACACTCTCCTTTATCATTACCTCCGGGGGCAATCACTAGGATATTATTAGCTTGAGCCTGACGAATTGCTTTATCAATAAATTCGTGAGCTAATCCGCTTTGAGTTGGGTGACAAGCGGCACAATGGATAATATTAACTCCCTGTTCAATAGCGGTACTAATTGCTCGGGAAAGATTGAGAGGGTTAATAAAATCTTCGTTGCTATAGGCGATGGGAATATTAATTACAGTAGCGTTAGGAGCAATCCCTTCTACAGGTGAATCTGGCTGGCCGCAAATGGTGCTGATAATATGGTTAGCATGGAAGCGCAAATGCAAACTTTCGCGGATGTTTTCATCGGGGATAGCTTCTTTGAACAAATCCTCTTTTTCTTCTTCACTTTTGCCACTTTTTTCTACATCTAAAAAGGCTTGTAAGTATTGCGGATCGATGGGAGATTCTTCCGACCAATAGGGATCAAGGCGGGTAATATTTGCTCCTTGAAAACAGGCGCGATCTAAGTCAATCGGTCCATCAAGAACGGCGATTTTAATGCGTGGATCGCCTTGGGTATGGGAGCGAAGAGCGGTGATTCCGGGGATAGCATTGAGATCAGGCATAGTTTTTGCAGGTTTTCAAGAACAGTTATAGAATAAAAGCTAGATAACAATAAATAGGGGAATTAAAGATGAGTTCAATGACCCCAACGGTACAATCCTCAACCACAATTCAGGAAACTTCTGCAACGGTGTATTGCTCTTCCCCTTTACCCGACCACACCCAACTCCCCGATAAAGATGGAAGTTTTGTGAAAAACTATCAAGAGCCTCCCCAAGCAGACCTTTTAACGGATACTATTACACCCCTTTTGGAGCAATTACATCCTGACGGTAATTACTGTCTGGGTCGAGATTGTGGGATTTATTGGCGATTGCCAGAGCATCCAGAATCCCTAGAAAAAGGTGCTGTTGCTCCCGATTGGTTTTATGTTCCCCATGTCCCCACGACTATTGATGGTCAAGTCCGGCGTTCTTTTGTGATGTGGAAAGAAACCATTGAACCGGTCATTGCCTTAGAATTTGTCTCAGGTAATGGTGAAGAAGAACGGGATAAAACGCCTGTTAAGGGTAAATTTTGGATCTATGAGCGAGCGATTCAAATTCCTTTTTATGGAATTTATGAAGTTAACAAGGCCCAGATCGAGATGTACCAGTTAGTTAATGGTCGTTACCAAAAAATGACTCCTAATCAGCGCGGTCATTATCCCATTGTTCCTTTAAAGGTAGAGTTAGGAATTTGGCAGGGGGAATACCAAAATCAATCCTTTCCCTGGCTTCGCTGGTGGGATGGGGAAGGTAACTTGTTGTTAACTTCCCAGGAATCTACTCAACAGGAACGACAACGAGCCGAACAGGAACGACAACGAGCCGA
>NZ_JASJFG010000195.1:0-5946 GCF_030065375.1 Microcystis sp. M49636_WE2
ACTAATGTTTTCTGGGGATTAATCGTTCACGATTTTGTCGCTGTTTTTCTCACCTCAATCATTAGTGGGATTAGCTTTACTATTTTTCGAGAAAAATCTACGGGTAGATTGGTAGGATTATTTTTATTAGCTTTAATTCTCACCTTGCGCCGTCCCCACGATTCAGGTTATATTATAACTGCCATTGCTTTAGCCTGTTTATTAGGGGCAATTTTTCAAAAAATCGCCGACGATTTAGACTTACCTGAAGCAAGTGTTAACAATGAATCAAAAACTATGTTTCGTTTTTTTCGTGGAGATCGATCGATCCAAACTCTTGATGACAATCTGGCAGCTTCAAAAGTGGGACAAAAGGCCGCCACTTTAGCCGATCTTAAGCGTGCCGGTTATCCCATTCCTAGGGGTTGGATTTTACCACCAGGAGATGATCCACAACCCTTAATAGAATCTCTTCATCCTGATATTAATCATCCCTTAGTCGTGCGATCTTCCGCTATTGGAGAAGATAGTGAAACCGCTTCATCTGCGGGACAATATACTACAATTCTTAACGTCATTGATCGAGAAAATTTAGCGGCGGCGATTTTAAGTTGCCAAACCTCCTATAATAGTCCTAATGCTGTTAATTATCGACTCGATCGAGGTCAAGAAAACACGGCCATGGCTGTGTTAATTCAAGAACAAATTCGAGGAGTTTTTTCGGGGGTTGCCTTCAGTCGCGATCCGATTAATCCTCTCAGTTTAGATGTAGTTATTGAAGCTTTACCCGGAGATGCTACCAGAGTTGTATCGGGAAGAATCACCCCCGAAAGTTATCGAGTTAATTTAGAAGAAAATATCATTATCGGAGCGGGAGATATTCCCCCGGCTATTATTCAACAGGTAGCTAATCTTTGTCGGCAATTAGAAAACCTTGATCATGGCATTCCCCAAGATATAGAATGGACTCATGACGGACAAAAATTATGGTTATTACAGTGCCGTCCTATCACTAATTTACAGCCAATTTGGACAAGAAAAATCGCTGCTGAAGTTATCCCCGGTGTGATTCGTCCTTTGCCTTGGTCAATTAATCGTCCTTTAACCTGTGGAGTTTGGGGAGATATTTTTCGGTTAGTTTTAGACAAAAAAGCCCTCGATTTGGACTTCAATGAAACGGCGACTTTACACTATCAAAGAGCCTATTTTAATGCTTCTTTGTTAGGAACAATTTTCCGTCGCATGGGATTACCTCCAGAAAGCTTAGAATTCCTGACCAAAGGGGCAAAGTTTACCAAACCACCTTTAACGGCAACCTTGGCTAATTCCCCTGGTTTATTAAAACTTTTAGGACGGGAATTACAGTTAGAAAAAGACTTTAGCCAAGATCAAGAAAACTATTTTATCCCGACGCTCAAAAAAATTAACGCTACTTCCCCAGAAGCTTTATCTTCAGGGGAGATTTTAGAGCAAATTGAGGAGATTTTAACCGTCTTAAAAAAAGCTACCTATTATAGTATTCTTGCCCCTCTTAGCTTCGCCTTGCGTCGCAGTATTTCCCGAGTACCTTTTGAGAAATTGGATAACTCCCAAGCACCAGAAATAGCCTCGATGCGATCGCTATCTGAACTGAGAAAAAATACGATCAATCGAGATTTTGACTCGGCTTTTTCCCTCTGGTTAGAAACCTACGGTTATTTAAGCGAAGTGGGGACCGATATTTCCATACCGAGATGGCGAGAAAATCCCCAATATCTGCTACAACTACCCTTAGATAGTCCGGGCAATAATAGCCATAAAAAAGTTAAATCTTCCCACAATGTCCAAAAAAGATTAAATATCAAAAACCAAGTTACTGAAATTTACTCCCGTCTTTTAGCTCACCTACGCTGGCATTTTCTCGCTTTAGAAACCCTCTGGTTACAGCAGCAAATATTATCGGAGACGGGAGATATATTTTATCTAAATTACTCAGAAGTTATCCAGTTAGGTCAGAATAATAAAATCGCCAATCTTAAGCAAATTATCCGTCAGCGTCGCCAACAATTCCAAGAAAACTCCCAATTAACCGATATTCCCTATATCGTTTATGGACAACCCCCGAAAAAAGAATTTTTAGTCTCAAATTTAACTGCCAAAAAACGCTTACAGGGAATTGCCGCTAGTGGGGGGACAGTGGAGGGACGAGTCAAAATTATGCCCAGCTTACAAAATCTAGAAATTTCCCCTAATACTATTCTCGTTATTCCCTATACTGACTCAGGATGGTCCCCTTTATTATCCCGGGCTGTGGGCATTATTGCCGAGGTGGGGGGACAATTATCCCATGGTGCTATTATTGCCAGAGAATACGGAATTCCGGCGGTTATGGATGTGCATAATGCCATGAAATTGTTAAAAGATGGTCAATTAATTCGTCTCGATGGCACTCAAGGAATTATTGAAATTCTCTAGGCATTAGGGGACAGGGTGTGGGGTGTGGGGTGTGGGGTGTGGGGTGTGGGAATTATGAATTATGAATTATGAATTATGAATTGGGGGAGACCACTTCGTGCGCGTTGCGGGGGGAAGTGGGGAAATTGAACTAAAACCCCAAAACCCCAAAACCCCAAAACCCCAACACCTAAAACCTATCTCCCGACTTCTGAATACTGACTCGGAGACTCCTATCTCCTGAATACTGACTCCTAACGCAATGTTGGTCAAAGATAAGCAAAAATTATCTATTGACTCTACAAACTTGAGAATATTTAAATTAACATTCCGCAATATTTACAAATTCTTAAAAATTAATTGAGAAAGATTTTTATTTAACAACGATGTTATGCTGGTTACAGCGATTTTACTGAATTTCATAATGGGGCATTATATGCTTTTTTGGGCAGCAACGGTTGAAACCCTTGCCACACCTAGAAGGTAATCCTAACTAAGACAGGTAAATGAGTCAATTTTACCCACAACGATGATCTTTTTTTTGTGTAGTTTTATTGCAAAAAAAAAGTTTTTTTGACAAAAAGCACAAAGTATGCGTTATGAAGTGGGGTAATGGGAATTATGAATTATGAATTATGAATTATGAATTACGAATTGGGGAGGTGGGGAAGTGGGGTAGTTCGGAAGTTATCTGCTATTTTCCAATAAAAACCTTCTTTCTGCCCGAACAATTGCCTCTCTAGTGGCTAAAACTGCCTCCCTATCCACCGAAAGAGAAGTCACACCCCAAGCAATCAGATCATCGATAAGTTCGGGATACTGGACGATAGCCATGCCGCAAACGGAACAGGGAATCTGTAAAAGTTTTGCCTGAGTAATAATTTGTTTTAAAGCTGCCCTGACTGCGGGATGACGGGCGTTAAAATATTCTGAGAAATGTTCTCGATCGCTACCTAAAAGTAATTGAGTTAAATCATTAGTACCAATAGCGATCAATTGTACGCCCGCTTGCACATAATCCCTCAATTGAAAGATTACCCCCGGTACTTCCACCATTATCCCCAATTGGAAAGAAGGGACTTGAGTGAGTAAAGCTGATTGTACCCGTTGCCGGCAGAAAATAAATTCCTCAACCCCGCGGACAAAGGGAAGCAGTAAATTAATATTGGTGGCGCCGGTGGTTTGTACCCGTCGTAAAGCTTGCAATTCTAGATCGAATAGAGTCGGATCTAATATATAACCATGGGTTCCCCGACTGTCTTTAGCCGAATCTTGAGCATCAAAAGAACGGTAAAATAAAGGCTTAGGCTGGATACTAAGGGCAAATTGTGCGATTAAATCACTTAATCTCTCGATCAATGCTTCTTGATGCTCTGGTGTTAACCATTCTTCTAGATTGCGCTGAGAAAGTAACTCTAGAATCATCCATTCTGAGCGCAATAAACCGATCCCATCAATAGGCAGTTCTCGGATTCCGGCAATACTTTCAGTTTGACTGAGATTAACCATCAAACGGGTAGCAATTGCCGTGCCGTCAGTTTCTCTGGGGGGTGCTGGGGGTAAGGAAATCTCTTCCTGAGATGCTAGAGAAATAATTCCCCTCGTACCATCTACTAAAATTATCTCGCCTGAGCGGATAATTTCCGTGGCATTTTTCACCCCGACAATGGCAGGAATGGCTAATTCCCGGGCTAAAATGGCTCCATGGCTAGTTAATCCCCCCTGTTCCGTGATCATTGCTCGAATTTGGCGTAAATGGGGCAGTTTTTTCGGAGGTAAATTAGTAGTAACCAGAATGCAATCCTGAAAATTTGCCTCTGGGGAGTCGAAATTGCTGATCACTTTTGCCACTCCCGATGCCAAACCTGGGGATGCCCCTAATCCTCTTAAGGGATAATTGGAGGTAGTAGGGGTGATTTCCTGACTGTGACAGTTGAGAATATAAATTTGACCATCCAGCATCATCAGCCATTCTATGCTGGTTAACGTCGGTTTTTCCGCCAGTAGAGATTGAACCAGTTGACAAAGGCGATCGAGGGCGAAATTATCTAAACAGTAGCCTTCCTGTAAACTGGGTGCTAATAATTGTGCCGCAAGCAGATTACTGTCACTATTGAGATAATAAGCGCGGGATTTATTGCCTAATTGCCGACTGCGTAATTGACCGGAGCGATCGATAATATAGGTATCCGGTGCCACTTCTCCATTAACTAAACTGTGTCCTAACCCCCAAACTGCCTGAATTTGCCAGTTATCGTCATTAATCAACACATTTCCCGCACAATTGGCTGGTAATAACGGTTGTACCAGTAAAGATAATTGAATTTTTTCTAAACCAATTCCCATTTTTCGCCAATAAAATAGACTTTTGGCGTTGAATAACTCCGCCCAAGCTTGTTTTAGGGCATTTTCTAGATTATCTGCTTTAATTCCACTGATTGGGGCGGAAAATAAACCGAGAGTTCGCCGAGCCAGATTAGCTGGCAGGGAAAAGCGCCATACTAGGGTATCCATGGATAATTGTGCCACGGCCGCCCCTAGTTCTTCTAACCAGAGAGGAGGAATTTCCGCTTGTAAAATGGCGCGGCGACTCTCTTTGGCGACTAATTGCAGAGCTTTTGCGTTATCTACGTCTAAATAGAGGGAAGATTGCGGAAAATCAGTCAGAAACGAGTCAGCATTGTTGATAGTTTCCAAAAATTCCGCAAAAATGCGGTTAAAAATGGCAAATCCCCCGATAATTGGGTATCCTCGCTGGTGTAATTCACTGGCAATAAAAGCTTTTTCCCCCACCAGGGGGCGATCAGAAGCACTAATGCGATCGAGCCAGCAGAGAATGGTCACGGGATTTGTTAAGAATGGTGAAAGGATTCTAAAATAATCTAGGTGATTTTTGTAACTCTTTACTTCTACCTGCCAGTTTAACTCACCGTCACTATCTTGAGGATGATCTGGGGAGTGGGAATTATGAATGTATGAATTATGAATTATGAAGTGGGGAGATGGGAGAATAATAAAAGCAATCTCCTGACTACTGACTCCTATCTCCTGATTACTGACTCCTATCTCCTTAGCTGATAAGATAGGATTCGGACAATATTCGATCGCTGCGAGAAATTCATGGACACACCTGCGAAAGTTTTGTTAGTGGATGACGAACCGGGGGTTCGTGAATCTGTGCAAGCATATCTACAGTACGGGGATGACTTCGAGGTAAGAACTGCTAGTAATGCTAACGAAGCCTGGGATTTACTCAATCAAGAAATTCCTGAATTAGTCATCTCCGACATTATGATGCCGCAGGTGGATGGCTATCAGTTTCTGAAGAAATTGCGCGAAGATGCTCGTTTTCAGACAATTCCCGTGGTTTTTCTCACTGCTAGGGGGATGACGAGCGATCGCATTCAGGGTTATAATGCCGGTTGTGATGCTTATTTATCCAAGCCTTTCGATCCCGAAGAATTAGAAGCATTAATCAAGTCTTTAATCGAGCGCCGTCGTCAATCCTTGCAAGCCACCAGCGAAAACGCTAGA
>NZ_JASJFG010000869.1:0-8694 GCF_030065375.1 Microcystis sp. M49636_WE2
ACTCGATTGTCTATCTTTTGGTATTAACCTGTTGATGCCTTAAGTCCTTCCCTATATGGATTTCAGATACTTTTGAGCGTAGGCACTCTCATCGAATTTTATTTTAAGTTAATTATTTGCATAACAATTCCCGAAGAGCCTAAAATCCATTTTTAATTTAATTATAACCAGCTACTTATTACAATTACATCAACCGCGCTTGTTCTTAAACCGCATCAACGGACTCATTAAATGATCGCAAAATCGAGACGATCCGATCAGCTTCCTGATCATTAAACATCCCATCTAGACCTTCGGGATGGTTATCAGTAAAAGGAGGCTCGTAGAGCGCCCCCGGATTGATAACTCCGTTTTTAGCGAGCATATCGATGATATTTTCGATAAAACGGATTTGATTGGCCGAGAAGTTTGTCCCCTGCAAATAACGGCCAAAAGCTTGTTTAGCCGCTTGGCGTGCCGCTACGCGGATCCCTGCGGGATCGAGTCCGACGATTTCCAGGATCAGGAGCTTGAGGCTTTTTGTCTGGCCAAAGACCTCCTCAAAACGCTGACGGCTCTCAATTTCTGCGGCCGAAAATAGCATCTCCTCTAGGGCAGATAAATCCGTCTCCGTTAGGGGGATATTGCGCCGCAACTTAGCGATCGCAAGGTGATCCTGATGCTGACGGATATAGGCCTCGACTTTCCGGCGATACTGTTCGCGACTAAAACCGGTCTGATGGGTGGGAATATCGACAATCTGCACCTCCCCCATCTCATCGACAAAATCGGTGATCACGATCTGCTGCTTTTGGCGATCGATAAACTTGACCAGATCTCGGATGCGAACCCGGATCCTCTCCACTCCCGACGGCGTTGCGCCGGTCCACCAGCTTTCGTCCTGCAGCTCGCGAATAAAGGCCAATTGTCCCTTAATCATCGGGATATCGGGCTTAGTCTCCAGTTGACCGAGAATATCCCGCACTTTGTCCCGCAATCGCTCATAACTACGGTCGGCCTTGAGAATGGCTAATTGCAGTTTCACACAGAGAAGGTCGAATTCCTTGGCCAGGGGATCCTCATTGGGCAGACTATTGGGTAAACCGGCCAAGGAGTCGGCAATGGTGGCCGCGTCCTCCTGACTGAGGTTGTTCCAACGCTGGCGCTGACTAAAGGTTTCCACCTGCGGCAAGCGACGACGCACGAGGAAATTATCCCGGGGCATGGTGGCGATGTGTTGATGGAGTGCATCGAGCAAACTCGTGTATAGGTCGTCGGCCCGCTCGACTTTGTAAGTAGAGGACTGCTCTCTTGCCCTAGGTGTCGCGCTTGGCTTGGAGGGAGCGAGACGGGTTGCCAACTCGAGGCGATGTTTAACTAGGCGACTGGTGAGGCTTTCGGGTATTTTCTGGCTTGTTTCATCGATATCCTGCTCGAAATACTCGAAATTACCGCAGAGGTCGAAGACCAGAAACTCGGTTTTATGGTTGCCAGGCCCAAACAAATCCTGACAGAGACGGGTCCCGCGCCCGATCATCTGATTGAACTTCACCCGGGAGAATACGGGCTTAAAAAAGACCAAATTGACCACTTCCGGCACATCTACGCCGGTATCGAGCATATCCACCGAGACGGCTAAAATCGGTTCTTTGTTGGCTTCGCTGAACTGATCGAGCAGACTCTGGGCGTAATTGTCGTGACTGTCAATAATTTTGGCGAAATGACCTTTGTAGTGAGGATAGTTACTGTTAAAGCGATCGCAGATACATTGGGCGTGTCGGTGATTACGGGCAAAAATAATCGTTTTACCCAATCGATCGCCACTGTTGACCTTTAGCCCCCGTTGCATCAATAATTCTAATGCTTGATCCACGGTGTCGATATTGAACAACCAGTCATTAAAGGCAGCTGCGTTAATTGCCTGCGGTAGTTCGCCGCTTTCCTCGTCCCGGAACTTCTCCTCGTAGTCTAGCCGCTCCTGTGGGGTTAGCTCACTGTATTTAACCCCAGTACGCAGAAACTTAAACGGCACAGTAACGCCCTTGGGGGGGACGAGGTGGCCATCCCTAACGGCATCATTTAACTCGTAGGCGAAGGTAGGCACGCCCTGGGGTAGCTGGAAAATGCGGTAGGTGTCCCGGTCTATTTCCGAGCGCGGCGTGGCAGTTAGCCCCACCAGCAGGGCATCAAAATAATCGAATATTTCGCCGTATTTCTGATAAATGGAGCGATGGGCCTCATCGACGATCACTAGGTCAAAATAACCCACCCCAAAGATTCGCCCCTCTGCATCCATGCGATCAATGGCGTTGAGCATGGTTTGATAGGTGGAGAAGATGACGTTAGCCCCCGTCACGTCTTTGCTGCGGGTCAGATGCAGGACGGTAACGCTGGGTAGATGACGCTGAAAGGCTCGATAGGCTTGCTTTAATAGGGCATTGCGATCGGCCAGAAACAGGACTCGGTTTACCCAATTGGCACTCTTGAGCAGTTCCACCAATGCGATCGCAGTTCGAGTTTTACCGGTTCCCGTGGCCATAACCAACAGGGACTTACGGGCGCACTTTTCTTCAAAGGTTTGGGTAATGCGGCGGATGGCCTCTTTCTGGTAGGGGCGGCCGACGATATCCTCGTTAATGGCGGTGTCCCTGAGGCGTTTACGGTGGGAACGGCGGAAAATTAGCCGTTCTAGCTCGGTTTTTCGCAGGAAACCGAGGACGGGACGGGGGGGATAGGTGAGATCATCCCAGAGATAGGTTTCATAGCCGTTGCTGTAGAAAATAACGGGGCGTTGGTTGTAGTTTTTTTCTAAGGAGTCGGCGTAGAGTTTGGCCTGATCTTGTCCGCTGTCGGGGCTTTTGCTGGTGCGTTTTGCCTCCACGAGGGCGAGGGGTTTGCCGTCATCACCCCATAGTACATAATCGACGAAACCGCGCCCAGTATCCCCCGGCTTTTGGATGGGCATCCCCCACACCTCGAACTCTGTGGCGTTGGGGGCTTTGGTATCCCAGCCGGCCTCTTGGAGTAGTACATCGATCAGGTAGCGGCGGGTGTCGGCTTCGTTGTAGTCGTGCCGGTCAGCGATCGCTCGATTTTGGGCGAGGAGGGCATCCCGTTCGGCCCTAGCGGCTGCCAGTTCGGCCTCGGTTTGGCGCTGTTTTGCTTCGGCCAATTGGCGCAGGGCATCGCTTTGGGACAGGCGTTTTTCTAGGTCTTGCAGTTGTTTGGGAGCGGGGGGTGCGGCCGCCGGTATCTTCTGGCGCTCGAAGCTAATATCGCCCAATTTTCGCCCATTCTGCCCATAGTAGCGCACCAGCCAGTAGGTGAGATGAAATAGTTCCTCGATCAGGTGCAGGGAGTCCCGTTCACTGATGGGGCTGGTATGGTGGGCGGCGTTGTTGCCGACTTTGTGGATGGTGCGAATTTTGCCGAAAAGTCCTGGTTTAAGGTTATCTTTAAAGGTTTGCTCGTGGATGAGAGCGCCTAGGCTATTGTCCCGGGGCGGTTGCAGGTAGGGGTCGTTTTTATAGAGCCAGCAGACCATTTGTTCTAGGACAAAACGGGTATAGAAGCAACTGGCCCGGGGGTTGCTGAAAACTAATCCCTCCGCTTGGCTGGCATGATCGTAGATTGTCGGGAATTGATCTCGCAGGAAGGAGAAGTTTGAGTCCATATTGCGCTCCCCAGTCTATAACTCTATTATTCCCAAAGTTTTGGCTATCTCTATATTTTACCTGATTATTGTTTAACAGTTATATAAAAAAACAGCAAGTTCGGTTATTTTATCTAGGGTTTTCCCGCGTGACAGTGTGAGATGATAGGAATCTTGGTTAATTGTCCAACGGTCTTTTTTAATGGCATTTCCCACAAGATTATGGCAGTAATCCGCCGGCTGCCATGGCTACAGTTCCCCCCTAAATGCTCTTTGTAAAAGGGAATTAAAGAGATTGTTCGCTTTATCGACTCCCGTTTTCTCGTGGTCTTTAATTTTTAAGATTTTGTTTGCGCTGTTCGTAAACTGATTTTGAAGTCCTAATGGTGGCAAAGGACATTCAAAACTCAGCAATG
Organism: Microcystis sp. M49636_WE2; assembly: GCF_030065375.1. Lineage (NCBI taxonomy): Bacteria > Bacillati > Cyanobacteriota > Cyanophyceae > Chroococcales > Microcystaceae > Microcystis > Microcystis sp. M49636_WE2. Next base: position 4,048 of record NZ_JASJFG010000869.1, read on the forward strand.
CTTTTCTGTTTATCTTGGGGATATTTGTTCTAGTCGAGTGCTTCTCAGCATATTCTAGGAAACCCTTACTTCTTAGAATAGAGGTCATATAAATCGGCGTCACACAACTATGATTTACTCGAATTGGATATATATCGGCACTACACACGCCATCAAAGTCAGGTAGAGAAACTTTATTGAGATATGGTCGAATCTTGGAGTAAAGAATGTCACCCTTACGAAACAAGTATTTTCCACTAATTAGGGACAATTCGGCGGGAGTTTTGCATCCACTTATCTCGCCAGTTCCAGACTCGATATTATCTCCCCCAACGTGAAGCATATTTGAATATGGCGATTCTCTGGGATCTACTTGCCCAGAAACTAGCTCAATAATGTTTTCTATTTTGACTATCTCCCACCCTTTCGGATTAGTAACAGGATCACCGAACATCTCTAGGAAAGTTGATCGCAATAACTCCTCAGTCAACCGAATTGCCTCTTTGCACTTGCGTCGCACCCCATCCGCTTTATCCAAAATTGCCGCAATTCTTCGCTGTTCTTCGAGGGGTGGTACATATATTTTTGTCGATAGAAACTCCTTGCGATTTACGTGTTTCATAGTCGCACCATGCAAGTAGCACTCCATATCATTGAGGGCTTTACCTAGAGAGTATTTGAAGTAATTTTTATGTACTTTTGCTTTATCTGGAATTGCCTTAAATATATGTTGATTTAGCCAAGCTGTTTCCATTTCTAGCCATTCAAAGACACCTAAACTGGCAGACCAAGAAACCAAAATATCTCCTGTATTTACCTCATATTTTTTATCAACATTTCTGGTCGTGAGATTATAGGGTTTACTTGAATCATTGAGGTTTTGAATTCTAATTATCTTCCGCCCATTTTCATGCCAGTCTTCTGGTTTGAACGCCGCTCCATTAATAAATTCCGCCACTTCTCCTAAAGGAATCATATATCTCATACCAACATCTCCTTTAACGCGTGTAAAACCTGATCAATCTTATTTTCAAACATAAATCAAATATCTTTTCGGTGGACTAAAACTCACGAACCGAAGGGGACATATTCCACCTCATCGAGAATTCGTTGTCCAAAAAAAGGACTCAACGACTCAGGTGTAACCAGATCCACACTCCGACCAAACAAGTCCTCCAAAAAGAAACATAAATCCATAAAATTATTAAATGTCTTCATCCCGGGTTGAAACACCACCAAAATATCCACATCGCTCTTCTCTGTCGTCTGCTCTGTCCGAAAAGATCCGAACAAACCACAGCGACTAACTCCCAATCGCCGTAATTCCCCTTGATTTTGCTCTAGCAGACTGATTACCTGTTGCTTTGTCGTTACAGTCATCACATCCCCTCTAAATGCCGACAAATCTTATTTTCAAACATAAATCAAATATCCTTTCGGTTGAGCAAAACTACCAATGCAATCATCGCTCAAAGCGTAACCCCTTCGCGCCGTATATTGTCAAGAAATGGATTATCTCCGCTCTGGAACTTTGCCGCAGAGATAAAATGACGGGAAACAACCACATTATAATCAAGGCAAAGCCTAGCGATAAATTCACTCGTGCGGTCAATTTCCTGATAAGGATCCACCACACCAGAAAGAATGACCAAAAGATCGATATCAGAATCTTCCCGTCCATCTTCCCGTGCTTGGGAACCGTAAAGGACGATTTTCTGTAATTGGTTTTGATAGAGCAGATGGAAATAATCTTTTATCTCCCGCAGAATAACCTCTAGCTGTAGATTTTTCATCTCCTAATCTCCTAACATCTCCTCTAATGCGTCCAAATCCTGACGAATATCAGCCTCTAAAGCCCTTAACTTCTGTAAAATCACCTTCGGCGGCTCATAGCTCACTTCCTCGTACTCTATCTCCTTATAGCGGTTAATTGATAGATCATAAGCATTGGCCTGAATCTCCTCGCGAGGCACAAAAAACGCCTTTGCTTGGCGATTGGTATCCTTAGCGGAGTCGCGTTGCTGCCAACAGCGCAGCAAGTCTGGGATATCATTATCGGCAATCGGTTGGCGCTTATCATCGAGAGAGAAACCATCCGCCACCATGTCATAAAACCAAACGAAGTCAGTCCCCTTTTCCCTTACCCCCAGCTTCGTAAAAATCAGGATCGCAGTAGATACCCCCGCATAAGGTTTAAACACCCCCGACGGCATCGATATCACCCCCTCTAGCTTATGTTCTTCTACCAAGATGGTGCGGATGTCCTTATGGGCCTTGGACGAGCCAAATAGCACCCCATCCGGCACAATTACCGCACCTTTTCCCCCCGTCTTCAGCAAGCGCAAAAACAGGGCCATGAATAATAACTCGGTTTTAGTGGTGTCGATGATTTTCGATAAATCCTTGGCAATAGTGGACTTCTCCAGCGAACCCTTAAACGGTGGATTAGCCAGAATCATGGTAAAACTATCCTCTACCCCGGCGTGATCCTCCGATAGGGAATCCCGGGCCTCGATAATCGGCTGCTCGATACCGTGTAACATCAGGTTCATGCTGCCAATGCGTAACATCGTCCCATCGAAATCAAAACCGTGGAACATTTGGTTATTGAAATGCTCTAGGTTGCCGCGTTCATGGAGCAAACGTCCCCCCTCGCTGTCCTTTAACTCCCGCACATACTCGGCAGCCGCTACTAAAAAGCCTCCTGTGCCACAGGCCGGATCACAGATAACCTCCCGGGGTCCCGGCGCTAATAACTCCACCATCATTTTGATAATATGGCGCGGTGTGCGAAACTGTCCGTTAGTCCCGGCTGTACTCAGTTTCGAGAGCATATACTCGTAAAGGTCGCCTTTGGTGTCCCGATCCTCCATGGGGATTTTTTCAATTTGCTCGATTACCGTGGCCAGCAGGGCCGGGGAGGCGATGAGAAACACCGCGTCCTTCATGTGTTTAGCGTAGGTGCTACCCTTAGAAAACTGTCCCAGATCTTTGATAAAGGGAAACGCTTCATCCCGGACAATCTGGAGCATTGTCTCGGCATCATCGATATTTTTGAAGCGGGACCAACGGATATGCTGTTGGCTGGGGGTAAAGGTGGGATTTTCGAGGTTTTCGCCTAATCGTTGGGCCCTACGCTCCTTAGCCAGTTCTAGGTCATCTAGGCGCTTGATGAAGAGTAAATAGGAAATCTGCTCGATTACCGAAAGCGGGTTACTAATGCCGTTATTCCAGAAGGTTGTCCAAAGTTTATCTATTTTGGATTTTAATTCGCCGGTGATCATCGCTGTTTATTTGTTCACTGCTTTTAATATTGCAGTAATATTGTACTGAAAATCGGGGGGTCTCTTAGGTTTTCTGGGTAAAATATATTCTAAAACTGGCTAGGGGGTGGAACGAACCACAAAGACACAAAGGACACAAAGATTGATCGCTCCTATATAGCTCAGTTTCTCAATTTTATCTGGCAATCTTGCCTAGCGATCGCTTTGCAATCACTAATTAAAGCCTTTTCTAGCCAAGCTTCTACTGATATGCAGCCAACCCTATTTATAAGTAGGTAGGCGTTAAAAATTATCAGATGCCCCCCTTAATAAGGGGGGATTAAGGGGGGATCGGCACCCCCCTTATCAAGGGGGGATTAAGGGGGGATCGGCACCCCCCTTATCAAGGGGGGATTAAGGGGGGATCGAACCTAAAATCCATTTTTAATTTAATTATAACCAGCTACTTAGCATCATTGGATTTTACTAACATTGAGAATACTTAACCCAATGATCTTATCCCCTTGATAACGAATAATCACATCATTATCTGTTAATTCGCTATCATCCGCTGGTAAAGATGGTTGATGAAAATTAATATACAAAATATCTGCTTTTGCATCATAAGCTGTCCAAAAATCTTGCTGAGGCAGAGCGTGAATCATCTTGGCGAAGTTAAGATAAGATTGAATATTAATGCTAGTTATGGCCATATTTGTTTCCTCTTGGTTAATTCACGAAGAAGACGGGTTAAATAAGCAGTAATAATAAATCCCTCATCTAATAATTCTCGATAAACAACGATTAGATATTTTCCAGAAACTATTTGTTTAACTGCCAACAATTCCTGATGGTTTCCTACTAGGATTTTCTCAGGATAGCGAATGGTTTCCAATATCTCCGCTTGATACGATACTAATTCACTATGTCCACTGATAATGTGTTTCCATCTCTCCTCTGTCAGACGAATTAAAACCCCATTCTGAGAAGTTGCATAAAGATTCATAGGTTCCGATTCAGTGTAAATAGACCTTTAAACCACACTTTCAACCCAACCGAACCCTATTCTACCGTGACACTTTTGGCTAAATTGCGCGGCTGATCCACGTCTAAACCGCGACGGGCTGCGATATGATAGGAGAGCAATTGTAGGGGAATTACTGTTAAAATTGGCGATAATAATTCCTCAACTTCCGGCACATACAACAAATCATTAAAGACTTTTGGTGCTTCCGTATCGTTGTCAGCAACTACTCCCAATAACCGCGCATCCCTTGCTTTTGCTTCCTGTGCATTGGAGAGAACTTTATCATAAACTACCCCCGGCATCGCAATCGCTACTACGGGAACTTTTGCATCTAAAAGCGCGATTGGTCCGTGTTTCATTTCTCCGGCTGGATAGCCT
>NZ_JASJFG010000397.1:0-2091 GCF_030065375.1 Microcystis sp. M49636_WE2
ATGGCTCGTGCCAAACAGTTAAAAGATTCTGTTAGTCGGTTAATTATATAGTATAAATATCCTAAATCGTGCCAGATGTAAGCTAATTGTTCACGCCAAGATAAAATTCTTAAGTAAAAGTCCTCAGCTAAAGTATATTCTCGCCGATTAATTGCCTCTTGCACCTCTTGAAGACAGGAGTTTATCACCGTCAGGGCATAATTTTCTATCTCTTCATCCCCTTCTATTTCTTCTAATTCTAGCCACTGGAGATAGATTAATTTAGCTTCGGCAAACTGCCAGCAATCGAGATTTCTAATTATCTCTTTTTTGAGCAGCATAATTAAATCCTGACTGGACTCTGATTCTAACAGCCAAAATAACCAAATTTCTTGCGCTGTTGCTTGCTGCCCTAGCAGCAAATAAGCTAATCCCAGATAGGGATAATAATCAGTCACTTCCGGATGAACCGCCAGTGCTTGCTGACAAAATAACAATAATTGATTATAGTCTCCCGATGCTAACATTAGCTCGATCGCTTGTTGGTGATTACTGTTGATCATTATTTTGACTCTCGCTGCTTTTATTCCACAATACCCTCGATCGAGCTTAGGGTAACATTTTGGGCTTATTGAACTTAACTAGCGATAGATTCGAGGATTTATTAGCCCCATCAAAACCAAAAACCCTGATTTTACCTAGATTTTACCCGATCTACCGCCCTAGCCCAACAAATAATTTTTCGCACAGATAAGAATTATTCTCAATAGCTGTACAATAGGAAAAGACAACTTTACCAAGAATCGAGCAATGAACGATAAAATAACTCGTAGAGTCTTTCTAGGCGCAGGAACAGCCACCTTAGCCCTAGCGGTGGGTCAATTAGGGAAAATAAACGAGGTTTCCGCCCAAACTAACCAATTAAACCTCTATTCCTCCCGTCACTACAACACCGACCGACGATTGTATGACAACTTCACCCGACAAACGGGAATAAAAATTAACCTCGTCGAAGGGGAAGCGGACCCATTAATCGAACGGATTAAAAGCGAAGGCAGCAATAGTCCTGCCGATATACTCCTGACGGTAGATGCGGGGAGATTATGGCGGGCCGACCAACAGGGAATTTTTGCCCCGGTCAATTCCCGCATTCTCACCCAAAGAATTCCCGCTAATTTGCGTCACCCCAAAGGTCACTGGTTCGGGTTTAGTAAACGCTTGCGGGTAATCATGTATAACAAAGACAGAGTTAACCCCAGAGAAATCGATTCCTATGGGGATTTAACCAATCCCAAATGGAAAGGAAAAGTCGTCACCCGGTCATCTAGTAACATCTATAGTCAATCTTTTACCGCTTGGTTAATCGACATCCAAGGAGAAGCAGCCGCAGAAAAATGGTGTCGGGGATTAGTGGCTAATTTTGCCCGTTCACCCCAGGGAAATGATAAGGCACAAATCGAAGCTGTCGCCGCAGGAATTGCCGATTTAGCCCTAGCTAACACCTATTACTTAGCTGGGTATGCCGAAGAAAAAGACCCCGCTAAACGGGCAATTTATGACAAAGTAGGCGTAATTTTCCCCGACCAAACAGGGCGCGGCGCTCACGTTAATATTAGCGGTGGTGGTTTAATTAAAACCGCCCCCAATCGAGAATCGGCCATTAAATTTTTAGAGTATCTTTCTAGCAATGAAGCACAGAACTTTTTTGCTAAGGGTAATCAAGAATATCCCGTCGTTCGAGGAGTTACTTTAGACCCTGTTCTGGCAAAACTCGGACGCGGGAAAGAAGATACAGTTAGCGTGGCTAATTATGGTCCTAATTTAGCCAAAGCAGTACAGGTAATGAATCGCGCCAGTTGGAAATAAGTTATCAGTTATCAGTTATCAGTGGGAATTATGAATTATGAATTATGAATTATGAATTAGGAAGTTAGGAAAATTGAAGATATATTTTGGGTTCGATCCCCCCTGCCCCCCTTGATAAGGGGGGTGCCGATAGGCGGGGGGATCCCCCCTTGATAAGGGGGGTGCCGATAGGCGGGGGGATCCCCCTTAATAAGGGGGCATCTGACAGTTTTTAACACCTAACCACTTATGTTAAGGCAAATAAAA
>NZ_JASJFG010000901.1:0-10634 GCF_030065375.1 Microcystis sp. M49636_WE2
ATATATACCGTCCAAGCATATATTCCCAGAGTCGAACCCAACAGACAAAAAGTAATCACGGCCACTATTCTTTCTAGGAGGCAAAGGGAACGTAATTGACGCGAGGCTAATTGTTTTTGTGTCGGGGCCACGGGAACTCTCTCCACCGATTTAGTCGCCGGTTTAGCCGTTGGGGTCGCCTGATTTACTGGTGACTGGGGACGGCGTTGACTCGCTTGGCTTTTTTGGCGAGAAACGGGAACGGGAATATAGGACTTATGGGCAGCAGACATGATTTTCTCTCAATATTTCTAGCTAGTTGTCGTTGTCAAAAATTAAGTTTCTAAAATTAGGAGTCGGTCATCAGGAGGAAATATTTAATTGATAACTGTTGCCTTTTTTCCTTTTTCCTTTCTACTTTTTCCTTTAAAATCACTGCTCTAGTTCTAGACGTAAACGATATAAAATAGTTTGCGGATGAACTTGAGCGAGAATTTGATTAATCACCGTACTCGGTCCGGATGCCCCCCAACTGCAACCGCGTTCTAGATAGATTTTAGCGGCTTTTCCGATGATATAGGTTCCATAAGCAGCAATTGCCCCCTGTAGGAGAGCGGTGCTACCGTAGAGGGTTAAAGAGGTGGGATTTTCAAAAATACTGGCCGCCGCCGCCGCCGTTTTGCCCAAACCGATAATCACAGTGCTGAGGATTTCCCCCACCAGCAACCCCGCACTACTCAAAAGTAGAGTCCGCCAGAGTTGACCAGCTTGGTGACTGGTAATCGGCAAGCCGTACAAACGAGCTAAAGCCCGAACTAGAGTCAAATCGACGATTGAAGCCCCTAGGAGGTCTAAAATAGCGATCGGATTGGCCGCAATCGCTAAAGCCTTATATTTCGCGTATTGCCAGATAATTTCCTCCGCTTGACTGTCTCGAAGTTCCAGGGTTTTTCTAGCGATATTTTCTTCCGCTTCTTGCCCTTGCACTAAAGCATTTAAGGCCAGTAGCGATCGCCCTTCCCGATTTAAAATCGTTAAGAGTTTATCTTGCAGCTCCTCAATTTGGGGGGGAGGGGTTTCCCACTCAGTCACCACGCGCCCATCGGGGTATTCCACCCGGACGGGAATCGGTTGCGGTTCGGCGGCTACCATAACTATCTCATCGCTAGTTAACAAATCTTCTAACGTTTTTTCATCCCGATTGGTTCCTAATCTCTGTAACTGCTGAAAAATCTGACGGCGATCGGCTTCCGGATAGAGATCAATCTTATTAAACACCAAAATGATCGGTTTTTTAGCCCGGCGCAATTCTCCTAAGGCCTCGTATTCGGTGCGGGTAATATCCCCCGCAACGATAAATAAAATCAAATCGGCACTTTTAGCGACTTCTCTGGCCATATTCGCCCGTGCTTCCCCTTCAATCTCATCCAATCCGGGGGTATCGATTAATTCTATCTGAATTTTACCCGTGGCTGGTATCCAACGCACCGATCGCGGCCAGCGTGTCACCCCGTGCAGAGGGCCAGTTGTCAGGACTTTTTGACCGACTAAAGCGTTTACCACCGAGGATTTACCGCGACTGACTAACCCGAAGGCTGCCACCCGAATCACCGTTTCATCCAGTTTATCTAAGGCCGATTTGAGGGACTGCAAATCCTGTTTAACGGCGGCCTGAAGTTGGGGATCGGGGGGATAATTCCAATGGCGGCGAAAACTGGCATACCAAGTTAAGGCCTGTTGTAAACTAGCTTTAGCCTGATTGTAATGAGTTTCCTCGAGCGATGGGGTCTTGGTCACGGTTGATTTTTTTACTGTTTATTGATGCTGCTGCCTTTATTGTAGGGTTTCGGGGCGGTAACTGAGATGAGGTTATCTGGGGTTAGGGGAAGACTTTTCAGTGATCAGTGAACAGTAATCAGTAATCAGTGAAAAGAAACTAGGGAAGTTTTCCACTAAAACCCTAAGGGACTTGCGCTCTGATAATGTACCTTTTGGGCGAACGCAGTTCGCCCCTACATTGTGGACAAAATCCGTTACTGTAGGGGCGCAAAGCTTGCGCCCTCCGATCGATTGGGATATTATTCCCACGCAAGTCCCTAACACCTAACATCCTACTCCCCCAATCCCAATTGTCCCAATAGCTGAAGGATAGTTTTTCCGGTTACGGGATCTCGCCAATCGGGGGCAATTTCCGCCAGGGGAAGCAGCACAAAGGCCCGTTCTCGGCAGCGGGGATGGGGTATCTGTAATTCGGGCGTTTCTAAGATCAGGTCTTCATAAAATATTAAGTCTAAATCGAGGGTACGCGGTCCCCATCTTTCCCGTCGGACTCTCCCGAATAACTGCTCGATTTCTAATAATTTATGCAGTAAATCTAAGGGCGATAAATCCACTTGCACAATGGCGCAACCGTTGAGATAATCGGGCTGAGGAGGGCCGACGGCCGCGGTTTGATACCATTGGGAATGAGCTTCTAGTTTAATTCCTTTGACTCGCTCTAATTCCCCTAAAGCTTGCCCTAAAATTGTCGCTGAATCTCCTAAATTACCGCCTAAAGCGATCGCTGCCCGCTTCATCCACATCCTTCCTCAACAATAATCTCGGCTAATTCCCCCGTCGCCCCTAAAGATTTACCTAAAAACATATTGACATTTGGATGCTTTTGTGCTAGTTCAAAAACTTGGGCTTCGATCGCGTCCGTAATTGCACCAGCAAAGAGGAAATAGGGCAGTATAGCGATTTTTTGGCTACCTTGAGCAATTAAACTCTCGATTTGTTGGGATAAACTCGGTTCTATCGACCAATAAGCTGTAATTGCTCCAGAAAACGCCGCTAGATTTTCCACTTCCCGATTACCGCCGGGGCGACGACTACCGTGGGACAGTAAAATGCGGTCTTGGTGGCTTAAATCGGCAAATTGTCGGGATAACAGCGATTTTATGCCCTGATAACTGCCTAAATGGGGCTTTAACTCTAGCTTAATTGGCGATCGCACTTTGTCCACGGCTGCGGGAATATCTTCTTTAACGTGAACCCCCGACAGGAGAAACAGGGGGATAATCTGCAACCGGTTACATCCTTGGCTTTGTGCTTGTTGGGCAAAAGCTTCTATTTGTTGATGGAGAGGTGTTATCGCTAATTCTAGGGCGGCAGTCCCTACTAATACCCGATTATCTGCTTCTAGAACCGCTATAGATGGGCTAAACTCCGATTTACTCGCCAATCTTTCGGCGGGTTGACTAATTTTTTCCTGAACTAAGGCTGCTAATTGTGTCACCGCCATGGCTGGACGCGGATCGCGACTACCGTGGAAAACCAATAAGTAGGCTGAGGAGGTCTTCAAAGAAATCTTGCCAAAATAGTTTAGTTTTTAGCCTAATACATTTTGTCTCCCTTTAGGCATCAATGCCCCTGATATTCTCGATTTAGCTGGTAAGCGGGAAAACGTCCCCATTGGTGGGAAGTGCTACCATTTTACGCGATGTAAAGTGTGAGCAAATCAGCCCGCCGGCTTGAGTTAGCCTAGATATTGAGATATAATTGCTATTGACAGAAACTGCCAGAGGTATATTTGTATTATGCGGGTAATTAGCCGTCGAATACTTCGCGATTTCTGTATGACCAACGCTAATTCCTGCGAGTCTCTCTATGATTGGTATAGAGTCGCTAGTAAAGCAGCATGGCAAAATCTAATCGATGTGCAAGCCACTTATAAAAGTGCTGAATCTGTTGGTAATTTCACTGTTTTTAACATTAAAGGAAATCACTTTCGTCTAATTGTAGATCTAGTTTATAGCCGACAGACTATTTATATTAAATATATTCTTACCCATGCCGAGTACGATAAAGAAAATTGGAAAAATGATGCTTACTTTTAATTCTAAAACCTATGGAGAATTACTCGCTTACTATCAACCAAAAGCAATCACCACAGAGGTGGAAAACGAGCGAGTGATCGCAATTGCTCAAGAGTTGGAACATCGCTCGGAACTTAGTTTAGAGGAGGAGGCTTTACTGGAGTTATTGATTAGTTTGATCGAAAGGTTCGAGGCAGATAATTATCCAATTCCTGACATAAATCCTTTAGCAACTTTACGGCATCTTATAGAAGCTAACGAGATAGAATATCCAGAGCTAATTACTATTTTGGGTTCCCCTGATGCGGTGGAGCAAATAATTAATGGACAACGCAGCATCAATCAGTCAGAAGCTAGGTCTTTGGGAGCATATTTTCGGGTTGATGCCAGTTTATTTACTTGATAAGTAACTAAGGAAAATTAATTACACATCTCAAGGGAAATTAATTTGGCACGACTACTTAACGAATTATTGCGATCGCTTGCCAGGAACTAATTTTCAGCGATAATCTAAAGTCAGAGTCCATCGGGAGATAAGATCATGAACTTTCGTCTAGTTCTATTTTCAGGCCTTGTTACCGCTTTAGTCGGGGCAGGTATCGGTTATGGCATTAGCCGCATTGAACGCAATCCCAGCCAAGTCAACTATAAAAATCCCTATAACTATCAAATCATCTATGGACGTTATTTTGCCGGTGCCGGGGCAGCCTTGGGCTTCTGTGTGGGCGCGGGTTTGCAAATGGTCAAAGAACTCAAAGAAGAAAGAGATAGAGAAATGGGCATCCTAGATGATGGCTCAGAATTCTAGTCTTTTGGGGCTAATTCCTCAAGAATGACGAATTGAACGTGATTAATCGCTAAATCGCCGATGGGAACTTGGGTTTTTAACACCGGTTGTCCTTCACTGAGCATTCGTTCAAAGGGGATATCTTTGGCAATTTCCGTGTGATACCAAGCTAAACCCATAAAGAAACGATTGGGATAGGGACCGCCTTCAAAAATATCATCGGGATTGGACTCCATGGGAACCCAACCGATAGAGGGCAGATAAAATTCCATCCAGACGTGATTGTAATCCGGTTCGAGGGGTAAATTACGTTCGAGGGGATGGGGTGGGCATTTATAACGTCCTACTGTGCGACAGGCAATACCATTGAGACGACACAAAGCCAATAATAAACCCACATATTCGCCACAGGAACCCACTCCGCGCCGCAGGGCAATATCGGGGGTGTCGATGTTGGGTTTGATGCCGTAGGAAAGCTGATCATAGACGTAGTTACGAATACTATAAACTTTTCTGAGGAGATTGGTTTCCCGACCGATCGCTTCTTCGGCAGCATTGAGGATAATTTCTGTATTCATGGCCAGATCATCATTATCGATCAAATAGCGATCGGGAAAATCGGCGGGTAAGGGGGGTAAATCTTCGCAATCTTGGGGAGTAATTTGGTATTTAATTCCCCATACTTCTAAGACTACTTTCCACCCAAAAATATGACGTTGTTTGCCGGTTATTTGCTCGAACTTAAATACTGCCACCCGCTGCCCGTCTTGAATTTCTTCAATAAAAGGCAATCCCACCGCTTCGACGCTGCGAATTTTTTGCCGTGGTGTTTCTAAGGGTAAAGCGATGCGCCATTCCACATCTTTTAGTTCGATATTATATAGAGGTTCCAATTCCTCGACGTAGGATAATTCAATCAGATAACCGTTAGAAAGGGCGTATTTTTTAGCGGGATCGTAGTGAAAATATAGAGGATGGACAAAAGTACGCGGACGATAACTAAGTTCGTAAACCTGTTCGGAATTGGGATTATCGCGGATAAAGGGTTCCTGGAAAGCATAGGCCACATATAGGATATCCTTGCCACTGTTCGCATCGCGATAAAATGCTAATCCCGTCGGCGATTCAAAAGGAGTTATCATGCTAAAAAGCTGTTCTCCCGTGGCGCGATCAAGACAGTAAACCGTTTGTTCTAGGGTATCCGTTAACCAAAGTTCTTCCCCGCGAATGGTGATATTTTCGATGCCGATACCAGGCGCGTACAAACGAGTAATTTCCTGTCCCGATTGGCGATCAAATATAAAGATTTGTCCAGAACGTTGACAAGTGACATAAATTGTGTTACCAGTTACGGCGACTCCGTTAGCGGTGTAGGGAAGACGGGTAAAAAATTTCGGGGTAAAATCTTCGAGAGTGCAGCAGTAGAGATTTTCGCGGGTAGTAAACCAGAGGTGATTTTGATCATCGATTGCCAATCCCGTCGTCCCGACGAATTCTTGCCAGCGATGGGAATTAAGTACGCTTGTATGACCATTATCGAGGGCAATTTGGTATAAATAGCCGTTTTTTGCGTCGATAGCGATTAATTTGTTATCTTGAAATACAATTCCGTGCAGGGCTGTGGCGCTAATCGGGCGAATCGTTTGACGATGGGAGGGAAGACTGGCAGGATCGAAAATCATAGGAGGAAACGAAAAGGGAGGGTGTTTTTAAGTGAATAAAACAGCAATTCTCCCCACGATAGCAAATTTTCTCGCCCTTGAATGCTCGTAATGAACTGCAATCCCGAAAAAAATGTCAAGAATTGTCACCTATAGTCCCTCTCATACCCTTGTACCTACCTACGAGTGTTTCAATCGTTGCAGTTATTGTAATTTTCGCAGGGATTTAGGCACTGATGGCTGGTTAAGTTTAGACAAGGCAAAAGAGATTTTAACTGCTTTGCAGGGTTCGGAAATTACGGAAATTTTAATTCTTAGCGGGGAAGTTCATCCTTTAGCAGCCAATCGAGAGTTATGGTTTCGGCATATTTATAATTTAGCAGCATTGGCTTTAAATATGGGTTTTTATCCCCATACCAATGCAGGTATTTTAACTTTTGCCGAGATGGAAAAACTGAAAAATGTCAATCTATCTATGGGTATAATGTTAGAACAAATGACAGTGACTTTATTAAATACTGTCCATCGTCATGCCCCTAGTAAAGTGCCATCCCTGCGCTTAGAGCAGTTACAATGGGCGGGAGAATTAGGAATTCCTTTTACCACGGGGTTATTATTAGGAATTGGTGAAACAGAATGCGATCGCTTAGTAACCTTAGAAACTATTGCCACTATTCATCAACGTTGGGGACATATTCAAGAAGTGATCCTACAACCCTATAATCCGGGTAAAAGAGAACAGTGGCAAAATAATCCTTTTGATCTGCAAAAATTACCCGATCTGGTTAGACAAGCTAGGGAAATTTTGCCCCCAGATATTGTCATTCAAATTCCCCCGAATCTAGTACCCGATCCTCTTTTTCTCTTGGATTGTTTAGCGGCAGGAGCGCGGGATTTAGGCGGTATTGGCATTATCGATGAAGTTAATCCCGATTACCTCCATTTACACCCCGATAAATTAAAGGAATTTTTAGCAGTTTATGGCTGGGAATTAAAGCCACGCCTACCGGTTTATCAGTAAACATTAATCAGGGAAAAGATAGCACTGTTAATGCCATTGAACACTCCTTACTTAATACCCCTTAATTGATTATTATTCATTCTTAATTCTCCTAACGACCGACGACCGAGGCTGCATCTCATTTTTGTACATCTACCAATTGGGATTTTTACGGGGAAACTCTCGGCTAAGATTGGGCATTACTTCCGAATTTTATCACTCAATCCAAGCTTTTGGGGGGTTCTACCCCCCAAACCCCCCGTTGGGGGCGTGGCGCCGCCCCCAAACCCCCCGCGCATTAGTTTTTCGGTGGGATGCTTACACGCAGCTGCTGATACATTTGTAATCATCTAAGAGTTACTGATAATTGCTGATTGTCGGTATTCCTGCAAATGTGAGATGCACCGACGACCGACTCCTAACCCTAACAACAATTTTTGATTTTTACCCGAGGTCTTATGATTCCCTCAAGCGAGCGCTACTGGCTCAAAAATGCTCATATTCCCGTTTCCCTGCTAGAAAATGAGAGTTTCTCTCCCCAAAACGCCGAGGGATTAACCTTAGTTAATCTGGAAATTAATGACGGTAACATTAATCGCATTACCTCAACAATCCCCCCCGAAGATAATATTCCCGTTATTGACCTCAAAAAAAAGATTGTTTTTCCTTGCTTTGTCGATATGCACACCCATCTCGATAAAGGTCATAGTTGGCATCGCTGTCCTAACCGTGATGGCACTTTTGACAGTGCCTTAAAAATGGCCCTAGAGGATTCCCGACGGGAGTGGCGCTTAGAGGATGTGTATCGTCGCATGGAATTCGGCGTTAAATGCAGTTATACCCACGGAACCGCCGCTATTCGCACCCATATCGACTCTTTTGGTCAACAGGCACAGATTAGCTTAACCGCTTTGGCAGAATTGCAACGACAATGGGCCGGTAAAATCACCCTGCAAGCGGTTTCTCTAGTTTCCCTTGACTACTATCAAACCTCCGAGGGAGCGGCCCTAGCCGATAAAATTGCCGAATTTGGGGGCATATTAGGGGGAGTAGCCTACACAAATCCAGATTTACAGGCACAAATTGATATTACCTTCAAATTAGCCCAAGAAAGGGGTTTAAATCTCGATTTTCATCTGGATGAAAACGGCGATTCCGATTCTACCTGTTTAGCAGCGATCGCGCGTACTGCTATCAAAGAGCAATTTGACGGACAAATCATCTGTGGTCACTGTTGCAGTTTAGCGGTACAATCGCCTGAAATAATCCAAGAAACCCTAAATTTAGTCAAAAATGCGGGCATTGCTATCGTTAGCTTGCCGATGTGCAATCTCTACCTACAGGATCGTCAAGAGGAAAAAACCCCTTTTTGGCGCGGGACAACTAAGATAAAAGAGATGAAAAAAGCGGGAATTCCGGTTGCTTTTGCCAGCGATAACTGTCGCGATCCCTTTTATGGTTTTGGGGATCACGATGGTTTAGAAGTCTTTACCCAAGCGGTGCGGATTGCCCATCTCGACACACCCTACGCTGACTGGGTAAATAGTGTCACCCTCACCCCAGCAAATCTGCTCGGATTGCCCCATTTAGGGCGCATTAAGACGGGTCTAGAGGCAAATTTGTTAATTTTCAAGGCTCGCTACTTTAGCGAGCTATTATCGCGACCACAGTGGGATCGCCTTGTGATTCGGCGCGGGTTGAGCATCGATACTACTCTCCCCGATTACCAAGAGTTAGATGATTTAGTTCTAGGAATTGAGCAACTCCTGTAAGGGTTTGACAAAAACCACCGATTCTAGGTTGATAGCACCGTAAATATGGGGAAAGGTCTCTTTTTCTAGCTCTAGAGTGGCATTTTCTGGGTTAGGATGTTGGGGCTGCTCCCATTTGACCGGGGACTGCAATTGTTCGAGAGAAATGGCTAAAACCAGCAAATCTGGCTGATTTTGATAAAAAGCGGCCACAACTTTCGGAATTTGTTCTAAGGTGGAGCAATGGATAAATCCCTCATTTTTTAGGGAATACGCCCGATATTCCCCCATTTCACGAGCTATTTGCCAACCTCTTTCTGTGGTGATGTGATAGATCATCGGTTCGCCTCCTACTGTCACTTTATCCCTAATTTTAGGATATAGCCTGAAGCTGTCAGCAGCCCTCAATTCTCTTAAACTAGAGGTCAGGGAATAAAGACAAGAAATTTGTCCGACCAATTACCAGAAAAAAATTGCCGATAACGGCCTCAAAATCTCTTGATAGTCTCTTTTTACCTGATATTAACCATTTCCCCTTAAAATGAGCTTACCGAGGCAATAACTGCAAAAATCTATGCTAGATAAAATATTTACTCCCAATCCCTACGCTGAAAAACCCGCTCCTCTACGTCCTCGCAAGGGGGTAATTATCGGTGTTGGTCAGGTGGGGATGGCCTGCGCTTACTCGATGTTAATTCAAGACTGTTTTGATGAATTAATTCTGCAAGATATCGCCACGGATAAAGTCGAAGGGGAAGTGATGGATTTAAGGCACGGAATGCCTTTTATTGAACCCACAGACTTGAAAATGGGAACCGTGGCCGATGTGGGACAAAATGCCGATGTGGTGATTATTACTGCCGGGGCTGCCCAAAAAGAGGGAGAAACCAGATTACATCTCCTTGAGCGAAATGTGGCGATTTTTCGCCGTATTCTGGAGGATGTGGCTGTTTACTGCCCCAGTGCTTTGATTTTGGTGGTGAGTAATCCCGTCGATATCATGACCTATGTTACCCTTAAAATCACCCATTTTCCGCCTTCTAGGGTGATTGGTTCGGGTACGGTGCTAGATTCTGCCCGTTTACGCTCTCTTTTATCCACCCAACTCCATGTAGATGCGCGTAACGTCCACGCTTATATTATCGGTGAACACGGGGATAGTGAGCTTGCTGTGTGGAGTTCGGCCAATATCGGAGGAGCAAGGTTACTCGAAGGAGATTGGCAGGATTTAAGCGCAACCGACCAAGAAAGCTTAACAGAAATTTTTCTTCAGGTTAAAAACGCCGCCTATGAAATTATCAAACGCAAGGGTTATACTAGCTATGCGATCGGTTTAGCTACCACGGATATCGTTAAAGCGATTTTACGTTCCCAAGAAAGAATTCTCACTATTAGCACTCTCCTCGATGGTCAATACGGTCTCAAAGATGTGTGTTTAAGTATTCCCTCGGTGGTTAACGAGAAAGGAGTGATAAAAACTCTGAATCTTGCTCTCAGTCCCAGAGAAACGGAACAGTTACATAATTCGGCCAAAATCATGCGCGATTTAATCGATCAACTCAAAATTTAACTTAGGGTTGGCTGAATAAATCTAAAAAC
>NZ_JASJFG010000715.1:0-1517 GCF_030065375.1 Microcystis sp. M49636_WE2
CCGACGTTGGATTTCTAGCGCGGGATTGGGGACGATGGGTTTCGGTTTACCGGCTGCGATGGGGGTAAAGGTGGCTATTCCCGATGAGGAGGTCATCTGTATTAGTGGTGATTCCAGTTTCCAAATGAATCTACAGGAATTAGGCACCCTAACCCAATTTAATATTCATGCCAAGACGATTATTATTAATAATGGTTGGCAGGGTATGGTACGTCAATGGCAAGAAGCTTTCTATGGGGAACGTTATTCTAATTCCAATATGGAAGTAGGAATGCCGGATGTGGAACTGTTAGCCCAAGCTTACGGCATTAAAGGGATTACTATTCGCCATCGAGAGGAATTAGCCGCAAAAATTGCCGAAATGTTGGCCCATGATGGTCCGGTTTTGGTCAATGCGATCGTGACTAAGGACGAAAATTGTTATCCCATGGTCGCCCCCGGTCAAAGTAATGCGCGTATGATTGGTTTACCGAAAATTGTCACCAGAAGTTGTGAAATGCTCAATTGTCCCAGTTGTGGCGCGGTTAACAGTGTGAATAATAAATTCTGTCCTGAATGTGGGGCGAAATTGTAGCCAAACATTGTTAATCAATTATCTAGCCTCCGTTCAGGATAACGGAGGTTTTTCGCTTTTTCTCTACTATTTAGGGTTTGCTGAATAAATCTAAAAACCTTGTTGGATAGGAATTTTAGACTTTTTCCCCATCAAAAAGTGCCAGACCTTGGGGTGATCGGGGGGGGGAAATTTAGGGACTTTTTCCCTGAAAATTAAGTAGGTAGGCGAAAAAACTTATAAAATAGCAGAGAACCCTTTATGGAGGAGGAATAAAACCTTGCCAGCCCCTCTAAAAATTGATTTAAGTGAAGAAGAAGACAAAAACCTGCTAGAACTGCAAAAACTTGCAGGAATTCCTTATAGGGTCAAGGAGAGAGCCGAAATCATTCGACTTAGGCATTATGGATGGTCAGTGGAGAAGATAGCCCAATATAAGGGAAAATCGCCCCACACCGTGCGAGATTGCTTCCATCGTTGGAAAAAGCGAGGAATGGAAGGATTGTGGGAAAAAATGGGGAGAGGAAGAAAAAAGAAGTGGAAAGAGGATGATCTGGTTTATGTAGAAAAATGTCTAGAAGAAGATTCACGAACCTATAATGCGGCTCAATTAGCTCGAAAACTAGCAACAGAGCGAAAAGTTGTTTTGAGTCAAGATAGATTAAGGAAAATTCTCAAAGCAAGAGGATGGGTCTGGAAAAGAACAAGATATAAACAACCCAATGGTGCTGATCCTCAAGTTAAATTAGCTAAAAAAGCCGATTTAGACTGGTTGTTCTGGGCGCACAGTGCCGGAGAAATCCGTCTAAAATTTTTGGATGAATCAGGTTTTTCTCTTTGGAGTCCCGTCAGCTACACTTATGCTCGTCTTGGAGAGCAGAAAGTCTTAGAACAGACTAAAAGACGAGGAAAAAGATTAAATATTCTGGGACTTTACTCGCTGGGAGTGAGTTTTGACTATGGA
>NZ_JASJFG010000362.1:0-2302 GCF_030065375.1 Microcystis sp. M49636_WE2
CGGTGATAATCATAAATTCCTCGTGGGGGTTAACAACGTGCAGAGCCGCTAATTTATCGTTCTTTTTGCGGAATTTAATCACTCTGACTCCTAATCCCGCCCGATTTTGCAGACGTAGGAGGGTAACGGGAACCCGTTTTCCTAGTCCTGCCATGGTAATCGCTAACACCCAGGGGCCATTATTAGCCACTTCGGGGTTAATTTCTTCGCTTTCGTCCTCGGTTTCTTCTTCGTTAGATTCAGCGATTTGGGCGACAATTTGACTAGGCAGGATGTCCATACTAATTAATTCGTCACCTGAGCGCAATTTCATCGATTTTACGCCTTTAGTTGCCCTTCCCAAGGAGCGCAATTGTTGACTATCGGCCTTAAAATGAATGGCCATCCCCTGACGAGAACCGATAATGACGCTATCTTCCTCTTTAGCCAAGCGAACCCAACGTAGTTGATCACCGTCTTCGAGAGAAATGGCGATTAAACCGTTCGATCGAATATTACTAAAGGCAGCGAGGGCGGTTTTCTTGATAAATCCCTTTTGTGTGAGCATAATCAGGTAATTATCCTCGCTGAACTCGCTGACTGCCACCACCGAGGTAATTTTCTCCCCTTTGGGAATCTCTAACAGTTGCACGATGGGAACGCCGCGAGCGGTACGCGAACCGGTGGGGATATGATAGGCATTGAGACTATAGACAACCCCGCGATCGGTGAAAAAGAGGACGCTATCGTGATCGCGGCAGGTGATAAAGTGATCGATGCCGTCGTCTTCTTTCATTTTTGCGCCAGCTTTGCCCCTTGTTGCCCGATTTTGGGACTCAAAGGTATTAACGGGCATTCTTTTGATGTAACCCTGTTCGGTGACGAGAATTAAGGCCTGTTCGTTGGCAATCAGGTCAGTTTCGGCGATTTCTCCTTCCCGTTGTTCAATATGAGTGCGACGGGGGGTAGAGTGAATCGTTTTGATCTGTTGCAGTTCTTCCTCGATAATGCTGTCGATGCGTTCTTTTCTGGCTAAAATATCCTGAAGATCGCCGATTTTTGTCAGTAATTCCCCGTGTTCTTGCTGAATTTTCTCCGATTCTAGGGCGGTTAACCGTCGCAGCTGCATTTGTAGGATTGCGTCCGCTTGCACCTCTGAAAGACCAAAATTCTGCACTAATCCCTCTTTTGCACTAGCTGTGTCGGCAGCACTGCGAATCAGGGCAATGACTGCATCGAGACTAGCGAGGGCAATTAGTAAACCCTGAAGGAGATGATCTCTTTCCTCGGCCTTGCGGAGTTCATAACGGGTACGACGGGTGATAACTTCTAGGCGAAAATCGAGGAAAACCCGGAGAAACTCCCTTAAAGTCAGTAATCTCGGTTCGTTATCGACTAATGCCAACATATTCGCCCCAAAATTGGACTGGAGGGGCGTTTGTTTATAAAGATTGTTGAGGACGACGCGGGGATAGGCATCCCGTTTCAGTTCGATCACCACCCGGATGCCGTCGCGATCGCTTTCGTCCCGCACATCGGAAATACCGTCTATTTTGCGATCATTGACCAAATCGGCGATTTTTTCGATTAATGCCGCTTTATTGGTTTGATAGGGCAGTTCGGTGATAATAATAGCATCTCGATCGGGTCTTCCCCTTTGTTCGATGGTTTCAAAGGAGGCGACTCCCCGCAGGGTAATAGAACCCCGGCCGGTGGTGTAAGCTTCCTGAATACCGTCTCTGCCAAGGATATGCCCCCCGGTGGGAAAGTCCGGCCCTGGGATATAACGCTGTAATTCCGTATCGGTGAGATCCGGGTTATGGATGAGGGCAACGGTTCCATCGATAATCTCGGCCAGGTTGTGGGGGGGGATATTGGTGGCCATACCGACGGCGATGCCCGATGAGCCATTAATTAGCAGTTGTGGGACTCTAGAGGGTAAAACCACGGGTTCCTGTTGGGAACCATCGAAGTTATCGGCGAAATCGACGGTTTCTGACTCTATATCCTGTAGTAGGGCGTTAGTGGCCAGGGTGTGCAGACGACACTCGGTATAACGCATGGCCGCCGGGGGATCGTTATCGATCGATCCGAAGTTACCATGACCGTTAATCAGGGGATCGCGCATGGAGAAATCCTGGGCCATGCGGACGAGAGCATCGTAAACAGCAGTATCCCCGTGGGGGTGGTATTTTCCTAATACTTCCCCGACGACTCTAGCGCATTTCCGGAAGGGGCGATCGGGGGTTAATCCTAGTTCGTACATCGCATAAAGAATGCGCCGGTGTACGGGTTTCAGTCCGTCCCTAGCGTCGGGCAAGGC
>NZ_JASJFG010000717.1:0-12283 GCF_030065375.1 Microcystis sp. M49636_WE2
AGCCAACATCCCAGAGCGATTCTTGCTTGGAATCTAAAGATGCCCTATCGCGGGGGAAAAAGGCTAATTAAAAGATTGTTGCTATCGCTCCAGTCTCTTGTCAGAGTTGCTTGGAAACTGCTAATCTTTCCCTTCTGGCTATTTCAGCAAATACCGGGGCTTTTTGCCCGTGAAGACAAAGACAGCCGCACCTTTGCCATTGATGTGGTCAAAACGATTATTTCTGCCCTGGGATTAATTGCTACCCTTTTGGCAGGAATTGGGCTTATTGTCAATTATTTCAATTCTCAAGCGGAAATGCAACTGACTCAGCAACGTCTGATTACCGAGCGCTTCTCGAAAGCTGTCGAGCAAATCGGTAGTGGTAAAGAGGAGGTGGTAATTGGCGGCATTTATTCCCTAGAGCGAATTGCCAAAGATTCTCCCAAGGATCAATGGACAATTATGGAAGTCCTGACTTCCTACATTCGTAAAAATTCCCCCATTCCCTCGAATATTCAACAACTGGAGCCAGAGGAAAGACAGAAGGCCCTAGAAAAACTCCCTTCCGTGAGTATTCCAGTTCAGGCCGCTTTAACGGTAATCGGGCGGCGTAAAGTTGAGAATGACCAAGCTGGGGATAATTTGGCTGAAACAACTTACTTTAATAAAACTAAAATTCTTGATTTAAGCCAGACAAATTTGAGGGAAGCCAACCTCATCCTAGCCAACCTCAACGGAGCCAACCTCAACGGAGCCAACCTCATCGGAGCCAACCTCATCGGAGCCTACCTCAACGGAGCCTTCCTCGTCCAAGCCAACCTCATCGGAGCCAACCTCAACAGAGCCATCCTCAACGGAGCCAACCTCATCGGAGCCAACCTCACCGGAGCCGAACTCTTCGGAGCCAACCTCAAGGAAGCCGGCCTCTTCGGAGCCGAACTCAACGGAGCCAACCTCATCGTAGCCAACCTCGACGGAGCCAACCTCGACGGAGCCGAACTCAACGGAGCCAACCTCGACGGAGCTAACCTCAACGGAGCCATCCTCAACGGAGCCGAGGGTCTTAATCCAAAACAAATTAAATCGGCCTGCTTTTGGGAAAAAGCAATATACACGGAATCCAAGTGGGATGAAGATAAACAATTATGGGTGGCTGCTGACCGGGAAGCCAATCAACGAGAAATCGAGAAACTCAAAAGGGACAAAAACTCAGATCCGCCAAATCCGATCGATTGTAATACTAAATAGGGTTTGCGGCAAAAAGTACGGGCGAAGCATTCGGATAGAAAATCTCCGGTTTCACCGATAGGTTATACTAAATCCGCTGAGTATAGGCTACATATCAGGAGAGGCACTTCTGCAAGGGGAGTGACTGTTAAATTATGACAGATGTATTGGCAGCTGCGTGTAAGCATCCCACCGAAAAACTAATGCGCGGGGGGTTTGGGGGCGGCGCCACGCCCCCAACGGGGGGTTTGGGGGGTAGAACCCCCCAAAAGCTTGGATTGAGAGATAAAAAAGGAATTTAACCCTCGGTTTCCTCTCTGGTTTGGATAAACAGAATCAAGAGGAAAACAGTGGGTACTAGGACGAATAGAATACTAGCGATAAAGCCGAGATTATTTACCTGCATGAGTTAACTCCCTTAAGTGACAACGGATTTGCATTAAAGATTAACTCCTAGAATATCATCCCAGAGGGCGTTGCTGATTTGAGAGGGGGACTGGGGAAGTGGCAGAAAGTCCCGAGGTTTCCTTCCCTACACCCTACACCCTACACCCCACACCCTACACCCTACACCCCACACCCCACACCCCACACCTTACACCCTACACCCTCTTTCAAGTCAGGTAGTCACCTTTTCACCCCCTTGCCTCGCGCGTCTTTAATTGGTACTTTTGGATCGGTGGCGATGATGTGAAGATCGATATTTTTCTGCCAGATCAGGCGCATGAGTTTTTGGGTGAAAGAACCTTTGATGAAATTCTTCCAGCGCGATTGAAGGCTCTCCCCGATCACAATCTGGGTGATCCGTTCCCGTTCGGCCACTTCGGCGATCGCTGCCGCCACCTGATAGCTTTTAACCCGTAAGAATTTCCCCTCGAATTCCCGACATAAACGTTCGCAGGTTTCGATATGTAAAGCCTCCTCTTTCGTGAGAAAGCGCTCGGGTTTATCGACGAAAATCACGAAAAATTCCGCGTTCATATACCCCGCTATCCGCGCTCCCCGACGTAATAATCGTAAAGAGTTGGGATAGGTGGAAATACAGACTAATACCCGTTCGTGAACGGGACAGGATTGACCGATAAATTTTGTGGAATTACTCGCTTCTTCTTCTACTGTATCGGCCACTTCGCGCAAGGCCAGTTCCCGGAGGGCGATTAAATTACGCCGTTGAAAGAAATTATTTAAAGATTGTTCGATCTTTTCGGGAGCGTAGATTTTTCCCGCTAATAATCTTTCTTCTAGGGTTTCGGCGGTAACATCTACCACAATCACTTCATCAGCTTCCTCCAAAATTCGATCGGGTATTCGCTCCCGCACCACCACCCCAGTGATTCGGGCAACCAGATCGTTTAAACTCTCAATATGCTGGATATTCACGGTCGAGTAAACATCGATTCCCTGAGATAAAATTATCTCCACGTCCTGAAAACGTTTCTCTCGCTCCGAACCTGGTGCATTCGTGTGGGCTAATTCATCGATCAGACACAGCTGCGGTGAGCGGGCGATAATCGCTTCTGTATCCATTTCCGAGAGAGTGACTCCCTCTTTCTCTAGGATTTTTCTCGGTACAATTTCCAACCCCTCGGCTTTTGCGGCGGTCTCTTTCCGGCCGTGGGTTTCCAGCAGTCCAATCACCACGTCAGTTCCCTGCTTTCTGAGGCTATGGCCCTCCTCCAGCATCTTGTAGGTTTTCCCGACCCCCGGGGCCATCCCGATAAAAATTTTATGTCTTCCCCGTCGCACAATTGTCTCCTTTTTGGCAACTTCCCCTTACAGATTAAGATAATTCGATCGTAGCCTGGCGGATTGAATATCATCAATGATTCGTTCATTTTTCCTCTGTTTGGTTCATTTAATCCAGAAAATTATTGAGACCATTGTTCAAAAAATTGCTGAAACTCCTCAAAATAATTAACGGTTAGTGCCAATTTCAGTAACTCGTCTAAAATCGATAATAAGGAAATTTTATCGACCGCTTGCTCAATTGACTTGGCGCGATTATGGGTAAATAAGCTTTTTTACCTAGTCATGGCGCTGACCCCTAGACGACTAGAAAGAAACTTCGCCGATATCATCTAACCCTGACATTAGCTAACTTTGTTAGATAAGAACTTTTTTAAGAATTAAGTAGGTGGGTGGAATTAAATATAAAATGAACGTAGGTTGGGTTGAAGCATGAAACCCAACGCCCGCATGGGTTACGCTACCGCTAACCCATCCTACAAATAATTGTGCCTACCTACTTATGGTCGGCCTATAATAGTAACTGTAGTCACCCCTATCCTTTAGGGATAATTCTTGGTTTAGGGTTGATGTCCTTCAGCGCAAGCGAGATCGGTTATGAAAATTAGCGAACTAGAAAACTACTTGGCTCAGGTTAAGTTAGAGATTGGTGACATCGATATCGTCTATCAATGTCACAACCAGCACTATAGTTGGTTGGACAAAATTAGAAGCCATCAACTGAAAGTGTTAAAAAATACCGCAGACACTAAATTATTAATTTCTCTGTGATAGCCATTTTCTCTTGCTAGATGCCGGCAAGGTAATCCAGTCTGTCTAATCTGCTTAACAGTTTATCTTTTCTTCACTGTCGATAGGTTCTTAAACCAGCCGCGTCGCCAAAAGAAAATGATTAAACTGAAAGCAACGGTTAGCATCAACACCCAGACGAATACATAGCCCCAATACCATTCTAATTCGGGCATATTATAAGGGGATTTATCAGTATTAAAGTTCATGCCATAAATACCGACAATGAAGGTGAGCGGGATAAAAATCGTCGAGATTACCGTTAAAGTTTTCATAATCTCGTTCATTTTATTACTCACGGAAGATAGGTAAAAATCCATTAAACCATTGGCAAATTCCCGGTAATTTTCGATAACATCGAGGATTTGTACCACATGGTCATAACAGTCTCTTAGATAGGGTTTAATGGTTGTATCGATGACAATATACTCATCGCGTAAAAGAGCATTGAGGGTGTCTCTTTGCGGCCAAATTGCTCGTCGCAGGGAGAGTAATTCCTGACGTATTTGGTAAATTTTTGATAAAGTCTGTTCCGTGGGACTAGCTAAAATTTCGTTTTCTAACTCCTCGATTCTTTCTCCGTAGGACTCTAAAACAGGAAAATAACCGTCAATAATGGCATCCCAAATCGAGTAGGCTAAATAACCCGATTTTTGCTGCCGGATGGAACCTTTATTTAAACGGATTCTTTCCCTAACTCCTTCCAAAGAATCGTATTGTCCTTCTTCCTGCACAGTTAAAATATAATTCTTCCCGACTACTAAACTGATTTGTTCTAACAAAAAACCCTGATGATCGATCAGGATGGCCATTGGCACTATAATTAAAAGATAATTCTCGCATTCTTCCACTTTTGGTCTTTGGGGAATACTGACTATATCCTCAAGGGTTAAGGGATGTAAATGAAAAATTTCCCCCAACTCTTGCAGTTTATCCTCATTACCCAAACCGACGATATCAATCCAAGAGATGGAATCATTGGATAAATATTTAAGACAGTCTTGAGGTAAAAGATTATTAACTCTAGTGGCTTGTTGGGAGTTATAATTAACTAAAAATATCTCGGTAGCAACGGCATTTTCATCGATGGTGATTAACCCCGGCATCGTCCCGGGTTGATTATAGTGATAATCATAAAGGTGGGGTTTTGTCTGGGAGGATTTTCGCCCTTTTTTATACCTAGTTAATCTTTTGTTATTGCTCATAGTTGAGATCGATCGCTGTTTGCCTTTTTCTTAGCATTGATCGCTCAAACATTCCTCAATTTTTAGCTAACTTTAAGATTGTCCAAGATTGTTAAAAAACGAATATTAAACGTAAATGCCAATTATTAGCCGTTTCCCTCTCGATTTCGATGCGACGGATAAACTCGCGAAAATAAAAACGGCGCTCGATTTCCGATAAATCTCGCCAAAATTGCGGAAAAGCAACGGCACGAGCGATAATAGTCAGGTTATCGGGGGGTAATTGGTCTAAACGTCCTTGAATCTGCGCGATCTCGTTTTTCAGTTTATAGGCCCGTAGATTAGCCGTTTCTTGATCTAAAATTCCCGCCGCTTCTAGGGAGGGCAATTGGGACAAAATATCGTTTTTTTGTCCTATTTCCTCGCTCATTCCCCGTTTGATCCCCTCTAAATCCGGTAAAGATATCTGAGCGATCGTCGGTGGTAGGTCTTGACAAATGCGCTCGATTGTGCTATTGAGAATTTTTTCATAAGCGATCGCCGAACATTTTTTTGTCCGGGGACATTGCAAAGGTCGCAAATAGAGGTATTCTAGGCCCTTTCCTCGCGCTGTCACTTTGGTAATCGTCATCCCCGATTGACATTGACTACAGACGACTAAACCCGCTAAGGAACGCGGGGCGCTGGCACTGCGGGGGGGTAATTTGCGATTATTTCTCAGGATGCGATCGATCTGGGCCGCTTCTTCCCGGGAGATAATCGGGGTGTGGGTATCGGGGATAATATCTTGACCGAGATAGCACAAATCACCGCGATAAACGGGATTAGTCAGCCATTTATGGGCAGTAGCTACCGATATCTTTTTACCGTAGCGTTTTTCTAGATAGCGCACCGTGGAACGCAGGGAAGCGGAAATCAAAAAGCGATCGAAAAAGTCTTTGACTACCGGCGCGGTACTGCGATCGAGTATATAACGCTCCTTGCCACGACGATAACCGTAGGGTGCTTTTCCGGGGGGAGGTAAAGCTTGCAGACGATTGTGAGCGTGACCTACTTTTAAACGATTACTTAGTTCGTTTTTTGATATTTCTTGCAGAATCTTGGCAAAATTCAGCTTATAATCTGGGTCTTCTAGGGCAATTATATCTATGTCGAGGGCTTCTAAGGATTGTAAAATTTTGCTAACTTCTGTGCCATTGTCTCCCAATTCTGCTAGGCGACGCAGGATCAGCAGTCGGGGGGGAGTCTCTTGACAATCGCGGAGCAGTTGCTGCCGTTGTGAGCGATTGCCAAAATCCTGATACACTTGTTCGGGAGAATGGTCCCAAATCGAGGCATCGGGGGGACTATCGAGCAGGGGATTGGTATAGGTGTAGGCGATAATTTTCATGTTTTGCCGAAATCCTGGTATAGATAAGCTGTACTGCCTTGAAACCGCGTCTTGAAAAGTTTAGTACAAATGCTCGAACTACCTCTCCCCGCTCCCAACTCCGGCACTCATAGACAGTCTTAACCAGTAATTTAGATAGGGTTTGCTGAAAAAGCTTTTCCTGGGGGCAGGGTGTGGGGTGTGGGGTGTGGGGTGTGGGGTTTTACCGATTTTGAGGTAGTCAATTACCTAATTTTCAGGGAAAAAGTACCTGAATTTTCCCCCCGATCCCCGCAACGGCTGGCACTTTTTGAGGAAAAAAAAGTCTAAAAGTCTTATCCAACAAGGTTTTTAGATTTATTCAGCAGACCCTAGATAGTCAACAGCTTACCTGCGGGCGAATGGAAAAGGAATTTCTGCCCATCTCCATAACCCCCGCCAGCTGGCGATCGTTCCGCTAGACTTGGCAATTTCTAGGCCGGGCGCGATTTGTCTAGGGAGAGGGTAAAGAGCGAAGGAAAACCGTGAGTATGGCGGTAATAATCGCGACGGTTACGGGGATAATCAGCGATTTCGCCCCTTTTAAATCGGATATATCCTTAACTAGCCCCGATTGTTCGTTTTCTAGCCTTTCTAACCGCTTATCCATTCCCTCGACTTTCTCGATTAATTTTGCCTGTCCTACCTCTAGTTTTGTCAGGCGATCATCGATTCGATCGATCTTTCCCTCGATCCGCGTCAGGATGGCTTCTAGGGAATAGGTGACGGTTTCTCCCGATTGACTCATAAACTAAATTCCTTGTTGCGGGGGATACTTCGCATTCTATCACTCCCGAAAGATGGCAGAATTACCAATCCAGAGGCAACGGCAACGATTATCAGCCTACAATATTACTAGGCGATCGAATATTCCCGGAAATTCAGATGAGTCAATCCCCCGTCACCGATTCCCTAGAAATTATCCTGACAAATATCACGGAAAAATTAGACTCTTTACAGAAAGATGTCACCGATCTAAAAGTAGATATGGCCGAGGTGAAAACCGAACTCAAGATTATTGATAGGCGATTGGAAAAAGTAGAGGGAACACAGAACGCTTTAATTAAGGATGTATCCGACCTTAAGGGAGCAAAATCGTTGATTATTCCCGTGGTAGTAGCAGTATTAACCAGTATTCTGACTCTGCTGGTGCGATCGATCCCGAATCCTTAAAAGTTTCCCCGTTTGTATAGTAAATTCGTAGGTCGGGTTGAGGCAACGAAACCCGACATAAATCCTCGGTGGTTGGGTTTCACTCTGTTCAACCTAACCTACAGCTATGAGAGTTGATTCATGAATCAACCTACGGCAACTTATCCCTCGTTCCGACGACCTTTAACCCCCAGTAAACCCAATCCGAACAGGGACAAGGCCGCGATCGCACCAGGTTCGGGAGTGCTGG
Organism: Microcystis sp. M49636_WE2; assembly: GCF_030065375.1. Classification (NCBI taxonomy): domain Bacteria; kingdom Bacillati; phylum Cyanobacteriota; class Cyanophyceae; order Chroococcales; family Microcystaceae; genus Microcystis; species Microcystis sp. M49636_WE2. Next base: position 7,739 of record NZ_JASJFG010000717.1, read on the forward strand.
CCACCGGACCGGTTATCTCGGTTGCGTTGATCTGGAAACTGTTAAAAACGGTACTGGGAGAGAAACTCGCTCCACTACTCAACCGGTATCCCGATGACGTGGCGATGCCCGTCGGGGTTGTGCTAGGACCAGAGGCGTTCCAGCTGAAACCTCCACTGGTGCTGGTAACGTATAACCAGTATTTAGTACCGGCGGCAAACGTGAGGGGGCCAGTGGGAGTGAAGGTGTAGTTAAAGACTCCCAGTCCTTGAGGGGTAGGATTGGTGAAAGTGGCGAGGACGGTACTGCCCGGATCGCTACCCCCGACATCATTGCGGATCTGGACGAGGGGAGTCTCTCCTGTAGCGTAGCCACCGAGTCGCAGGATGGCGTTGTCGAGGCTGTAATTGTTACCCGCGGGCAGGGTAAAGGCGAGCGCTTTTACGTTGCTGGTGCTAATGCCACTACTATCATCATCATTCGTTTCTGGGAGATTCCCGATCAGAACTGCCGCGCGGACAGGGTTTACCCCCCCCCGTTAGAACAAATGAACTACTAATTCCCGCTAACACCAAAGACATAGGTAAGGTTTTCATGATTTCTAAAAAAGTTCAGAAAGATTGCCTTAATTCTATAGCAGCCGTCTCTTCTGTACGACCATTGATTAGATTTTGTCATCATTTACCGTCTGGTATGATATTTAAATCTATAGGGTGTTGACAAAACGGCTAGAAAGTGGTAGGCAACATCGGGCAGTTTCTGGTCGTGCCAAGTGCGATTCCTTTAGGGAGAGGGTAATAGATCCTCGGTGGTTGGGTTTCACTCCGTATTAACCCGAAGTGATATTTTTTCATCAAAAAAAACTCGATCGCATTTAAGTGATCGAGTCAAGAAAAAACAGACTAATTATTAATAGTCGAAGTCACCACCGCCAGCGGGAGGAGCGGATTTTTCTTTTTCGGGTTTATCCACCACAATACACTCGGTAGTTAAAACCATACCGGCGATAGAAGCGGCATTTTGTAGGGCAGAACGAGTCACTTTAGCGGGGTCAACGATACCCGCCTCAAACATATCGGAGAACTCACCAGTAGCGGCATTATAACCGACATTAAAGGGCTTCTCTTTCACCCGTTCGGCAATAACTGCACCGTTTTGGCCGGCATTTTCAGCGATCCGTTTTAAGGGGGCAGCAATGGCGCGAGAAACGATTAAAGCACCGGTTAATTCTTCATGCTGGAGGGTTTCTTTAGCCCAGGTTTCCAATTGGGGAGCGAGGTGAGCTAAAGTAGTACCACCCCCGGGGACGATACCTTCTTCTACGGCTGCTTTAGTGGCGTTAATCGCGTCTTCTAGGCGCAATTTGCGGTCTTTCATTTCCGTTTCCGTAGCGGCACCGACTTTAATCACTGCCACACCGCCGGCTAATTTAGCCAGACGTTCTTGCAGTTTTTCTTTATCGTAGGAAGAATCGGTTTCCTCGATTTGACGGCGAATTTGCTCACAACGGGTTTTCACTGCCACGTCGTTGCCTTCGGCGACGATGGTGGTGGTATCTTTGTTCATAGTGATACGGCGGGCCGTACCTAAGCTGTCAATTTTAGTGGTTTCCAGTTTTAAACCCGCATCTTCGCTGATTACTTGACCACCAGTTAAAACGGCGATATCTTCTAACATCGCTTTTCTGCGATCGCCAAATCCGGGAGCTTTCACCGCAGTGACGTTAAGAACACCGCGCAGACGGTTAACCACTAGGGTTGCCAAAGCTTCTTTTTCGATGTCTTCGGCGATAATTACTAGGGGTTTGCCTTGACGGGCAACTTGTTCGAGAATGGGAACCAAATCCTGTACTAAACCGATTTTTTTGTCGGTAATCAGAATAGCGGGATCCTCAAAAACGCATTCCATGCGCTCGGTGTCGGTGACAAAGTAGGGAGAGATATAACCTTTGTCAAAACGCATCCCTTCGGTGATTTCTAGTTCGGTGGTCATCGATTTCCCTTCTTCTAGGGAAATTACGCCTTCTTTGCCGACTTTATCCATGGCCGAGGCGATCATTTGACCGACTTCATCATCGTTACCGGCAGAGATAGCACCCACTTGTGCGATCGCTTTGGAGTCTTCTACGGGTTTCGCGTGTTTGGCGATTTGACTGACGAGGAAATCGGCAGCTTTATCGATACCTTTTTTCAGAGAAATCGGGTTAGCACCGGCGGCGACGTTGCGTAAACCTTCTTTAACGATAGCGTGGGCGAGAACGGTGGCGGTAGTTGTACCATCACCCGCTACATCGTTGGTTTTTGAGGCGGCTTGGCGAATTAAAGCCACACCGGTGTTCTCGATATGGTCTTCCAGTTCGATTTCTTTAGCGATGGTGATGCCATCATTGACGATTTGGGGTGCGCCAAATTTCTTTTCGAGGACGACGTTACGACCTTTGGGGCCAAGGGTGACGGCTACCGCTTCGGCCAGAAGATCCATGCCTTTTTCTAGGGCGCGACGGGCATCTTCGTTGTAGATAATAGATTTAGCCATAATGTCTCGTTATTCGTGCAAAATAGGGGTTTTCAAGGGGAGATGATTAGGAAACGACGGCGAGAATGTCTTTTTCGGAGAGGAGAACGTATTCTTCGCCACCAAGTTTGATATCGGTTCCGGCATATTTGGAGTAGAGAACTTTGTCACCCACACCCACTTCCACAGGGGTGCGGCTACCGTCATCGTTGCGTTTGCCAGCCCCGGCGGCCACGACTTCCCCGATTTGGGGTTTTTCTTGCGCGGCATCGGGAAGGAAAATACCACCGGCGGTTTTTTCTTCGCTGGGGCTAACTTTAACGAAAACTCGATCGCCTAGGGGTTTAACAGTTGTTACGTTGATGCTGACTGCAGCCATGGAATATCCTCCGTTTGTCTTGTATTTGGGTAAGTGTCTTTTCCAGATTAGCACTCTTACCTTCCGAGTGCTAATTTACCGAAATACGAGGCCCCCTGACAACGGCTCGATCGGTACGGGTTCCCGAACTATGGTGTTAAGCTAGGGTTTGCGGCAAAAAGTTTGTTGGTGGGGTTAGGGACTTGCGTAGGAATAATATCCCAGCCAGAAAATCGCTCTGTAGAAGAACCAGACCAGCCAGATGGCGCATTATCAAAGCGCAAGTCCCTAACATCTCGAAGGCTCTCCCCCTACTTAGGGTGATCAGCAAACCTGATCGATCGGAGGGCGCAAGCATTGCGCCCCTACAGTAACGGATTTTGTCCACAATGTAGGGGCGAACTGCGTTCGCCCAAAAGGTACATTATCAAAGCGCAAGTCCCTTAGGAGTCAGTATTCTCCGAGTCAGGAGAATTAAGAATAAGCATTAATCAATTAAATGCTCTATTTAGGGATTTTAGGCAATTTTATGCCTATTTTTCTCATTTTTGCCCTCTCAAAAATTAATTAGGGTTTGCTGAATAAATGTGAAATGTAGGCAAGGTAGCGGTTTTGTGGCTTTTCTCGCGAAACAAGTGCAAGATTTTGAGAGAATCGTGCTTCAAAACCTTGCGTCTTCATCGGCCCGCGTCCTGTAGGGGCGAAGCATTCGGGCAATAACCTATCGGTGAAACCGGAGATTTTCTATCCGAATGCTTCGCCCGTACTTTTTGCCGCAAACCCTACTTATGCAAGAACTCTAGTGTAAGCTGTTGTGCAAAAACAAAGGAGTTGAGCGGAAACACTCAACTCCTTTGTTTTTTATGCTTGATTCTATCTATAAAGTGTTATTGTGACTGCCAAAAACTTGCGCTTTTAGTGCATCAATTTCGGCTAATAACTCGCGACGATTTTCATCCTTGAGCAGATAGCGCCAGACAAACCAACCAGTATAAACGATCCCAACTAATTGTAGGATAGGAGCAAGGAGGGGAATATCATCGATCGCATCTAAAACCGCAAGGGTAACTTTCACGGTGACAAAACTCGCTAAAATTGCCCCCAGAACGATTAAAGGTTTTTTGTATCCAGAGAAGAAACTACCGATATAATCGGGGACATTAGCCAGATAGGACATCACCGAATCCCAAACGGGTTCTACATATTCAGACCAAATCTGTTCGGTGCTGCTGCTGGGTTTGCTCAGAGAGCCGGGTAAATCTGTTCTAATCGGATTTTTGGTCTCGGTCGGTTGCATTGATTCCATATTAACTGATCCTCATCATAAAGGTTAGACAGTGCGCGAATACGACCAACGGGGGTCAATTTTAACAGACTGAATAGACTAACTCGCTGTTGCCCATATTATCGGACAATTTCGATAGTAGGCGGAAAGTTTCTCAACAACTATTAAGAATCAAGGATTTAGCTTCTCAATTTTATCGTCAGTCTGACCGCAATTCTCTATTCTAACAGCAGGTAGCGATCGGGGTTGAGGAATCAGGGGGGGGTCAGTTATCAGTGAACAGTAATCAGTTAAGTAGGTAGGCGAAAAAACTTATAAAATAGCAGAGAACCCTTTATGGAGGAGGAATAAAACCTTGCCAGCCCCTCTAAAAATTGATTTAAGTGAAGAAGAAGACAAAAACCTGCTA
>NZ_JASJFG010000469.1:0-6549 GCF_030065375.1 Microcystis sp. M49636_WE2
ATTGTGGAAATCTCTAGAAAAGCTGGGAAACAGGTAATTGTGCGCTCGAATTTAACTATTTATTTCGAGAAAGGATTTACTGATATTCCTGAATATTGCGCTGGCCATCAGTTGCGGGTGGTGGCTTCTTTACCCTGTTATCTTGCCGATAATGTGGATAAAATGCGCGGGGAAGGAGTCTATGATCGATCGATTGCCGCTTTACAATGGTTAAACCGTCTCGGCTACGCTCAAGAGCCGAATTTGATTGTGGATTTAGTCTATAATCCCCAGATTCCTAAGTCAGAGAATTTTTCTCTTACACCGGATCAGGTATCCCTAACACGGGATTACAAAAAGTTCTTGCAAGAACATTTTAATATTTCTTTTAACAATCTGTTTACTATCACTAACCTACCCGTCGGAAGAACCCGTTTCCATCTGGAACACCGGCAACTCTATCAACCCTATCTTCAATTCCTCGAAGACCATTTTAATGGCGATACTGTCGAGCATTTGATGTGTCGTAATCAGCTTTCGATCGATTATTTGGGTAATATCTATGACTGCGATTTTAATCAGATGGAAGATCTGGCCGCTTGCACCGGTCAAGACCAAAAATTAACCCTGTCGGATTTATTACAAGCGGATAGTTTAGATCTAATTGCAGAGGTACAAACCGCTTCCTATTGCTACGGTTGCACTGCCGGCAGCGGTTCCAGTTGTGGGGGAGCTTTGATTTCAAGCTGAACAAGTGTACTGGATTGACAGCGCATCTCGACAAATTTAGTACAAATGCTCGGACTAGCTTTCCCTGCTGCCAACTCCGGTGCTGTCTTAACGAGTAATCTTAGATAGGGTTTGCGGCAAAAAGTTTTTCGTGGGGGCAGGGTGTGGGGTGTGGGGTGTGGGGTGTAGGGTGTAGGGTTTTACCGATTTTGAGGGGGTCAATTACCTAATTTTCAGGGAAAAAGTACCTGAATTTTCCCCCCGCTCACTCCCAGGTCCGGTACTTTTGGATTGACAAAAAGTCTAAAAGTCTTATCCAGCAAGGTTTTTAGATTTATTCAGCAAGCCCTAGATAGTCAAAAGTTTGGCTAATGATTAGGGACCAGAAAAAACCGCCGATTCGATATCTTGGCGACTAAGGGAGTATTTAAAAGCGCGATTGATATCACTGCCGTCATTGGCTGCCCGAAAGTAACGAACGGTGATTTCTTCGATATCGAGGCAGATTTCCGCTTTCCATGTCAGTTTTTCCACAGTCCAACAGTGGATATTCTCGGTATTTTTCCGACAACCTAATTTAACTAGCCATGCTTCGATCGCCGGTAAGGGATGATTATAGAGGGGAGTATCAGCAGTGGGAATCTTCATCGCATCTAAATCAAAAATAATTGGGCTACAGTGACGGCATTCTCTCCTCGAAGCATAGCAATAATCACCGCTAGTAACAAGCAGCCCAGCAGGGTGAGTGCCAAGATAAACAAAGCAAAAATCTCTCCCGAAGATAGGGGGCGATCGGTAGGATCGAGATAGGCGCTACGATTAGCTATGGGTTGATCGCCATCCGGGATAGTTTGGATGACATTCCAGCGCGAGTAACCTATCTGTAAATCATACAGGGAACGGCGATCGGGATTACTCAGGGTGGCATAAGCTTCGTTAAGACGCTGGAATTTAACCGTTGCCACTTCGGGGCTGAGTTCGGTAGTATCGGGGTGGTATCGTTTGCTCAGTTCCCGATAGGCTCGTCGCACTTCGATCACCGAGGCACTCGGATGTAGTCCTAGAATGGCATAATAAGTATCGGCAAAGCGCGAGTTAGCGGCAATGACTCGCGAGGTGGTTTGGGAATTATCGCGATCGAAGGTCACAAGATTTTTTACCGAAAAATTGGGTTTAAAGCCTCGCCCTTTTAGGGCGACTTTATCTGATGTATGATATTAAGAATAGCGGGCCGGGTAAGCAACCGCTTAAAAAACCCAGTCATCGCAGGATGAACGCACCTTGAAAACTAGAGTTATGGGGTTCTATAGGGGAATGCTCCTATAGGTAAAAGCTCTAAGCGTCAAGTACCAGAGAAACCAATTATTTTAGAGGTTTTGAACTGTATCCTAGGGCATAGGAAAACAGGCTTCTGTAAGGGAGCGAAAGTCTGAGGAGAGAACCACCTCTGGGTGGGATTTCGCCAGGAATCTAATTCAAGTGGACTCGTTGAGCCAGAAATTCTCAGCAGTGATGCTAGAAGAATCCACGTCTGTTTACGGCGTGGGGTATGTCAAACTAAAAATTGTCTTAATATTCTAACCCTGTTGATCATGAAATCTCGTTATCGGCTGCGTCTTCAGATCTTTCTTGTCTTTCTCATTGTTGCTCTGACGAGTTTGTCTCCTTGGCTAACCCCTAGCGCCTATGCGGGGATCGATGATGATCGCCTCGATGGTAATATTTTTGTGGTCTATGCGGGTAATGGTTCCCTCGTACCACCGCGTTTAAATTTAGCGGAAACTTTTCAACGGAAAATTCCAGCTATAATCGTCTATTATCTGGATGATAGTAGTGATTGTAAGCGATTTGCGGCGATTGTCTCCCGTTTTCAAGAGTTTTACGGTCGCGCCGCCAGTATTATCCCCGTTACTGTCGATTCTATCCCCTTAAAGTCTTCCTATCGTCCCGATGAACCGGGTTACTATTATCGTGGTGGGGTTCCCCAAACGGTGGTTTTAGACCAACAGGGTAAAGTGGTTTATGATGGTTTGGGCAATGTTAAATATGAAGATGTGGATGATGTCTTAAGAAAGGTTTTTGAGCTTCTGCCTCGATCAGAATCGGTAGAGTTAAAAAGACGCTCTTTTAACGAGTTTAACGCTGAATTGCGCTAGTTACCTCTTTTTTATCCTCAATTGAACCAAAAATAATCATTTAGAGATGCTGTCAGCAGCGTCTCTATCTTGTTTTTAGGAACAATAAAATTATTTACTTATTGCTTTTATTATCATTTAAGATTTATTTGAACCGATAAATGCTAGGCAATTCAGATTTTATCTGGAGTAACACTTGAAAAATATTAGCAATAGTGCCAGACTGGAAAAAGTTTGCTAACCTGATTATACTGAGAATAATAATCATTCTTGTAGGTGTGGGAGACAGCAATGAAAATAAAGCAAAATTTCCTAACAGCAGCGATATTACTGGGTTTTTCTGGTCCGGTACTGGCTAATAGTCTCGAAAACCTCTCTAGTAACCCCATGGCACAGGTGACGACGGTGAATCAATTGCGGGATGTTTCTCCCACCGCCTGGGCTTTTGAGGCCTTAAGAAGTCTCGTGGAGAGGTATGGTTGTATAGTAGGTTATCCTGACCGCACTTTTCGCGGTGAACGCGCTTTAACTCGTTGGGAATTTGCCGCCGGGTTGAATGCCTGCTTAAATACCCTAGAAAGATTGATTCAAGAAGGAGTAGCGGTATTAAAAGAAGATCTAGACAAAATCAAGCGATTAGTCAAGGAATTCGAGACAGAATTAGCGGCCTTAGGGGCTAGAGTTGATAACTTAGAAAATCGAGTCGCTTTTCTGGAAAATAATCAATTTTCCACCACTACTAAATTAACCGGGGAAGTGGTGATGGCATTATATGGGGTAGCCACAGGAGAAAAAAACGGTGGTGAAGGGATTCCCCAAGTACCAGCTTTTGGTTATCGGGCCCGTTTAGAATTAAATACTAGCTTCACAGGCAAAGATTTACTCTATACCCGTCTAGCAACGGGAAATATTGCCGATTTAGCCGATACCACGGGAACTTTTGCAAGTACCTTAGCCTTTACCCAACCGGACGGCAACGATTTATTGGTAGAAGTTTTAAACTACAGTTTCCCCGTCACGGAAAATATCCAACTCTGGTTAGAAGCGACGGGAGGTGCTAAAGATGACTTTACCAATACCCTCAACTTTTTGGATGGAGATGGTGCTAGTGGGGCGCTTTCCGCTTTTGGTACTCGCAATCCCCTTTATTTTGCCCCCGGACAAACTGGACTCGGTTTACAGGGTAATTATGGGGCTTTGCAATTCAGCGCCGGTTATCTTGCTGGGGATGCTAACGATCCTAACCCGGGAGCGGGTTTATTTAACGGTTCCTATACTGCCCTAGGGCAGCTGGGTTATGTTCCAAACGATAATTTTGGCATTGCTTTATCCTACTTTCATGGTTATAACCAATTAGACACGGGAACGGGAAGTCAGCGCTCGAATTTCCGATTTTTCACCGAAGAACTATTCGGGGAGGCTGTCCCGACCATTAATAATAGTTTGGGTTTACAATTTAGTTGGCGAATTGTCGATGGTTTTGTCCTCGGTGGTTGGGGTGGTTACACAAAAGCTATCACCCTTAGCACCTTAGATGGACAACTAGAACGCGGGGATTTAGATATCTGGAATTGGGCGGTAACTTTGGCTTTTCCTGATTTATTTAAGGAAGGAAATACGGCCGGTATTATTGTTGGTATGCAGCCCTGGGTATCTAGTTCTAGTATTAGATTAAATGATGGCAGTTCCACTAATGATCCCGATACTTCCTTTCATATCGAAGGATTTTATGAGTGGAAACTTACCGATAATATTGCCCTTACTCCTGGGGTAATCGTGATTACTTCTCCTAACTCAAATAACAACAATTCCACCTTAGTTATCGGTACTATCCGCACGACTTTTACTTTCTGATTTGTCTAGGCAGCCGGTCAGAAATAAAGATAAAGTATGACGGGATTTGACATCATCTCTCGACGACCGGCTGCTGTTCCGACATTCCAAACCCTTAACTATAGCACTTTTCACGTTACTGAGGTATCGACAAGTTTTGCCAACAAAGGGTTCCCTTGCCCATGCCTCATTTTGATGAGGTGCTGCCAGAGCAGCAATGCCGACCCCTAGTTTAGAATGGGTTTGTAGGGGGAACGAAAATACTCAAGAATCTGATGGAAATTGGTAGTGCTAAACAAGTAATGATAAATCCAAAGAGGAATTATAGTGATGGATAAAATACTAGATCCCCCCGATCCGTAGGGGATTTTGGACAATTAGGCATGGCGGAGAGACACTTGATTTTTAGCGACTATTCTATCATCATTACTTCTTGAGGACTACCGTAAAAAGCAAAAAGCGGCTAAGTTTGCCTTTTGCTCCCTCTTATCTATTCCTCTCGATAATTTTCACTCAAATCATGAAAAAACGCTTACAATGGCTAGGTTTAATCATTATCACCCTGATGGGTGTCCTAGCTTTTCGTTCCCCGGCAATTGCCCAAACCCCGCGACATTTTACCGATTTAACTTTTCCTCCCCTTCCTGAAGTTACAGTTCCCCAATACGAACGTTATCAACTAGATAATGGTATGGTGGTTTATTTAGTGGAGGATCGGAGCTTACCTTTAGTGAGTGGTACGGCGATGATTCGGACGGGAGGAAGATTAGAACCGGGGGAAAAAGTCGGATTAGCCGATATTACTGGAACCGTGCTGCGTAGCGGTGGCACGGAAAAACATCCTTCTAATGTCTTAAATCAATTATTAGAACAAAGAGCAGCCCTCGTAGAAACCTCGATCGATCTTAACTCTGGAACTGCTAGTTTTAGCGCTCTTAGTGAAGATTTAGAAGCAGTTTTTAATCTCTTTGCCGAGGTTTTGCGTTCCCCAGCTTTTGAAAGTCAGAGGGTGGAATTAGCTAAAGTTCAGGAAAAAGGAGCGATTGCTCGACGTAATGATGATCCCAGTGATATTGCTAGTCGGGAGTTTAAAAAGCTAGTCTATGGTGATAGTAGCCCCTACGCTCGTACTGTAGAATATAGCACTTTAGCTAATATTGATCGTCAGGATTTAATCGATTTTTATCGTACCTATGTCCGTCCCGACCAAATAATTTTAGGAATTGTCGGTGATTTTGATTCTCAGTCGATGAAAGCATTAATCAATAAGACTTTTAGCGATTGGAAAAATCCCGCAACTGCCCCTAAAATTGTCACCCCTTCGGCAACCCAAAAAAATCTTCAAGGTGTCTTTATTGTCAATCAACCCCAATTAACCCAGAGTAGCGTTTTATTAGGTCATCTTGGTGGTCGTTTGGATAGTCCCGACTATCCCGCTTTAACGGTATTAAATGAGATTTTAAGCGGTTTTGGTGGTCGTTTATTTAATGAAGTACGTTCCCGTCAAGGATTAGCTTATTCTGTCTATGGTATCTGGAATAGTCGTTATGATTATCCCGGTTTATTTATTGCGGGAGGTCAAACTCGCACCGATGCCACCGTACCTTTTATTAAGGCAATTTTAGGCGAAATCGAACGCCTTCGCAATCAACCCGTTACTGCCAAAGAATTGGAAGATGCTAAAAATGCTATTCTCAATTCTTTTGTTTTTAAGTTTGAGAAACCTGCTCAAAATTTATCGCGATTGATGACCTATGAATACTATGGTTATCCCCAAGATTTTATCTTCCGTTATCAACAAGCGGTAAAAGGGGTGACAATTGCCGATATTCAACGAGTGGCCCAACAATATCTGCAACCGAATCAAATTGTG